>JAWWAN010000105.1:0-9062 GCA_033721675.1 Rhodothermales bacterium
CGCGAATGCACGCGCGCCGCCACGATGCGTTGCGCCGAGCGCACACCGATGCCCGGCACCCGCAGCAGCATCTCGTACGGCGCGTCGTTGGGGTCGAGCGGGAAGAGGTAGGGGTGGCGCAGCGCGTAGCCCGCCTTCGGGTCGAGGTCCAGGTCGAGGTCGGGGTGCTCCTCATCGACGATCTCGTCCACGCCGTAGCCGTAGAACCGCAGCAGCCAGTCCGCCTGATACAGCCGGTTCTCTCGGACGACGGGGGCCGGCTGCTGCGCCGGGACGCGCGGGTCCTGGCTGACGGGGATGTACCCGGAGTAGTAGACGCGCCGGAGGCGCTGCGTGCGGTAGAGGGAGTCGGCCAGGTGCAGCACCGTCCGGTCGTCCTCGGGCGTGGCGCCCACGATGACCTGCGTGCTCTGGCCGCCCCGCGCGAAGTGCGGCGCACGGCGCGAGGCCGCCCGTTCCTCGCGGCTGGCCTCGATGCGCTCCCGCAGGTAGCCCATGGGGCCGAGGGCCGAGGCGTGATCTTTCTCCGGCGCGACCCGCTTCAGGTGGGCCTCCGTGGCAATCTCCAGGTTGACGCTCAGCCGGTCCGCGTAGCGCCCCGCCTCGGCCAGCAACTCCTCGCTGGCGCCGGGGATGACTTTGAGGTGAATGTATCCGTTGAACTGATGGGTCTCACGCAGTTCGCGCGCAACGCGTACCAGCCGCTCCGTCGTGTAGTCGGCATTCTTGAAGATCCCCGAGCTGAGGAAGAGCCCTTCGATGTAGTTGCGGCGGTAGAAGCTGAGCGTCAGGTCCACCACTTCCTGCACGGTGAAGGCGGCCCGGCGGATGTCGTTGCTGCGGCGCGTCACGCAGTACGCGCAGTCGAAGATGCAATGGTTGGTGAACAGGATCTTGAGCAGCGAGACGCACCGCCCGTCCTCGGTGAACGAGTGGCAGATGCCCATGCCGGTCGCATTGCCGAGGCCGGTGCGGGTATTCTTGCGCTTGCTCCCGCTGGACGCGCACGACACGTCGTACTTGGCCGCACTCGCCAGAATCGTGAGCTTCTCGAAGGTCTTATCGGTCATGGCACTCCCATCGCGAACGGGGCATCGAAAGTGGAACAGCAGAAGACCGGAAGATACGAACGGCGCACATAAAAAACATATGTTGCACAGTATAAAATCGACCCCGCTAGACCCCGCATCGACCGTCGCGAGAAGGCTCCCTTCCGGGCCGAACCGGGTTGAGCCGTAGCCCAGATTCCGCTATCCTGCCGGATCCCCAGAAGGTCTCTCTACCCGGTGCCGCCGTGGCTACCGACTACGCCATCGACTTCCGCGAGCGCCCCGAGTGCTACCGCTACACGCCGGACGAGCGCGGCGTCTTCAAGGTCCAACCCTACAAGGACGACCTGCTGCCCCTCTGGCGCTTCAGAGACGAGCCGGCGGCGCGCGCGTCCGCCTCCGCACTCCGCGCCCGCTACGACGTCTACCGGGCCGCCGAAGACTTCGTGGGGATGGACATGGCGCGCAAGTACCTGCAGATGGGCTTCACCCGGTCCATGCGCTACGCCAAGTATCCAGGCGGCCGCAAGCGCGAGCCGGACGGCACGCCGCGCCAGCCGCAGACCTGGGCCGACCCCGAAAAGCGCGCCGCCGCGCTCGTCTTCCGCGAGGCGTGGAAGGCTGTGCTCGACGACCCCGAGTACCTGCGGCTCAAGGCGGCCCACCAGGAGCGCTACGCGGCCTCCGAATGCCGACCGATGGAAGACTAGACCGCCGTTTCCACGAGACGGAGCGACGCCAATGCACGGCGCCGGGCGTCAGGGAGCTGCCGGGGCTGCGGGCGGACCGACGTTGGCGGCGAGGGCGTGGAGCACGTCCGTCTCGATCTGATGGCCGCCGGCGTAGGGCACGAGGCGGTAGGGGATCGAGTGCTCGATCAGCCGGGTTTCTTGCGCCACGAGCCGCTCCGGCGTGATGTACTCGTCGTCGCTGCCGATCACGAAGGTCAGCCCGAGGCGGCTCAGGCGTTCGCGGTGGGCGTCGAGGTCGAGGTCGTGCGCGATCTCGCCGCCCCACAGGATCAGGCGATCCGGCGCCGTGGCTCCGAGCGCGGCCCATCGGCTGGCCGTCGTGCCGCCCTGCGAGAAGCCGAGCAGCACGGTGCGCACGCCCTCCCGGCCGCCAAGGAGGTGGTCGCGGACGGCGTCGAGGTAGGCCACGTAGTCGGTGATCTCGTTTTCGCGGTCCTCTTTGGTCATCCACGAGGCGCCTACGCGCTGATGGCCGGGCAGGTAGAACCGGGACAGCGCCTCTGGCGCGACGATGAGGCGGTGCGGGGCGCGGATGGGCTCGAAGGCCCGGGCGAAGACGGACGCGCGTTGCCCGTAGCCGTGGAGCACGAACCAGACTTCCTGAAGCGCTCCCCGGGTGGGGCCGAGCGTGACGAACCGGGCGGTGCGGGTGACGGCGAGCGAGTGCGATTCCATGGAGGGAAGCGGGCCAGCGGGACGGCTCACGCGGTTTCTTCTGCCAGGATTTCGTCGATGATGGTGAGGTGGTGCTCGGAGTGGACCCGGGCGAGGCGGAGCCACTGGAGCGCATCGAGCTGGCCGAGGAACAGGTGCGGCAGGTAGCCCCGCGCGCCCGGGACCTGGGGGAGGAGGTTCGAGGCCGCCTCGTAGCGGCTCCGGCTGCGGGCGAGGCCCTGCCGCAGATCCTCCCGCGAGGGGGCGTCGGGAGGGCGGGTCGGGGCGGGGGCCTGGCCGCGCCCCCGGGGGAAGTGCTCGTGGGTGAGGACGTAGCGGCCGTCGTCGTTGAGTGCGCCCTCCGGGAGGATGCGGCTCCCGCCCGCGCAGATGAGGGCGATGCCCTTCAGCATCATCCCGTTGGCGATCAGGATGTGGTGCAGATGCTGGGCCGGCGACCACGCGGAGACCGCAGCGGCCCGGCGGTGCAGGGTCGCGTCCGGCGCATCGAGCAGACGGGCGAAGCGCTCGTAGGCGCCGCCCAGGCGTTCGTATTCGTCCTGCGGGTCGATGTGCATCAGGCCGTCGTCTGGAGGGAGGCCGCGCGCCGCGTCTCGACGTCGCGGGCGATGCGCAGGTGGTGGGCGGTATGGATGCGGGCGAAGCGGAGCCACTCGACGGCATCGAAGCGGCCCAGCAGCGAGTGGGTCATGCGGCCGTCGAGGGCCGCGAGGCGGCCGAGGTGGGGGCCAATCGCATCGAGCGAGCGGCGGGCCTCCGCGAGCACCTGGGCGACGCTCTCTGGCGTGAGGTCGTCCGGGGGATGGAACCGCTTGGGAGCGCGTCCTTTCCCGCGCGGGAGCCGGCCGAGTCCGAGCAGCAGCCGCCCGATCCACGTCGGGCTTCCGCCGGGCGTGAGCACGTCGTCGCCTTCGAGCGCCCGGAGCAGCGATCCCAGCACCTGCGCGTTGATGGCGGACAGGTGATGGAGGTGCCCGCCGGGCGACCAGGCGGAGACGGATGGCACGGCGCCGAGCAACCGGTCTGCCGGCCAGCGGGCCATCGCTTCTGCGTCCGCGTGCAGGGTCTGGAGCCGCGCGTACTCCCGCGAGCCGCTGTACATCCTCATAGCCGTGCCTCCTTCGTCTCAGGGGTCCGTCAATATACGCGCAGGGGGGCAGAAAGCCGCCGCCCGATCAGCCGGAATTCGCCTGGCGGGTGACGTGTTCCAGCGCACCGGCGGGGTCCGGCGAGGCGTGGAAGAGCCGCAGCAGGGATTCACGGGCGAAGCCCTGGCGCACGTAGTGGCCGAGCAGGGTCAGCAACGGCTCGTAAAATCCGCCGGTGTTGACGAGGGCGATGGGCTTGTGGTGGTAGCCGAGCTGGCGGAGCGTGAGCACTTCCATGAACTCTTCGAGCGTGCCCGGCCCTCCCGGTAGCGCCAGGAAGGCGTCGGCGCGGGTGAAGATGAGGGCCTTGCGCTGCTGCATCGTGCGCGTCGTGATCAGCTCGTCGGCGACGTCGTAGGCCACGCCCTCGCGGGCCTTCAGCGCCTCCGGGATCACGCCGACCACCTGCCCCCCGTGCCGGTGGACGCTCCGCGCCAGCGCGCCCATCAGCCCGACGTTGCCGCCGCCGTAGACGAGCGTGTGCCCGCCGGCAGCCAGCCGCTGCCCGGCGTCTTCAGCCACCTCGAAGAATACCTGCGCGATGCGGTCGCTGGACGAGCAGTAGACGCCGACGTTCATGGGCGGAAGGAGGGGGGAAGAAGGGGCGTTCCGGGCGCATCGGGAGCCTGCCGTCAGAACGCGAACCGGGCGTAGGCTTGCTCGGCGGTGCCGAACCAGCGGTACGACTGCTCGCGCCACGCCCGGTAGGCGTCGTGGAGCTGGCGATAGCCGGCATCCGTGGAGGCCCCGTCGAGAATCTCGGTCGCGGCGGTGCGGGCGGCCTGCATCACGTCGTCCGGGAACGGATGGAGCTGGGTGCCGCCGTCGAGGAGGCGCTGGAGCGCGGGCGGGTTGAGCGCGTCGTACCGCGCCAGCATGTCCACATTCGCCTCGGCGGTGGCGGCGGCCAGCGCGTGCTGGTACGCGGAAGGGAGGGCGCCGTAGGCGTCGCGGTTGATGTAGAACGTGAGGGCGGGGCCGGGCTCCCACCATCCGGGATAGTAGTAGTGGGAGGCGACGCTGGGGAAGTCGAGCTTGGCATCGTCGTAGGGGCCTACCCACTCCGCCGCATCGATAGCGCCGCGTTCGAGGGCCTGGTAGATCTCGCCGCCGGCCAGCACCTGCACGTTGACGCCGAGCTGATCCATCACGCGCCCGCCCAGCCCGGGGATGCGCATCTTGAGCCCACGCAGGTCCGCCACGGAGCCGACGGTCCGCTTGAACCAGCCGCCCATCTGCGTGCCCGTATTGCCGCCGGGAAAGTTGATGATGTTGAAATCCGAGAAGAGCCCGCGCAGCAGGTCGAGGCCGCCGCCATGGTAGACCCAGGCGTTGTACATCCGCGCCGTCAGGCCGAAGGGCACGGTGCAGTCGAAGGCGAGGGCGGGGTTCTTGCCGATGAAATAATAGCTGGCCGAGTGGCCCATCTGGACGGTGCCTTTCTGCACGGCGTCGAGGACCTGGTCGAAGGGCACGAGCTCGCCGGCCTGATGGACGCGCAGGGAGAAGCGGCCCTCGGTCAGCTCGGCGAGGCGCTGCGCCAGCACATCCGCAGCGCCGTAGATGGTGTCCAGCGAGCGGGGGAAGCTGGAGGCGAGCCGCCACCGCAGGCGCGGCCGGGTCTGGACGTTGGGCGCCCCCCCGCCCTCGGAGTCCGGCCCGCAGCCGGCGAGGGTGGCGCCGGCGGCGGCCCCGAGCGCGGCTGTTCTGATAAACGATCTGCGTTGCATCGACCCTCGGCCCGTGCGTCTGCTCCTGTCCGGCGAACGGCGTCAGTATAGCGCCACGCGGAAGCAGGTGCAAGGCAGGCGCTCTCGGCCCTCGGCCCAGACCGGGCGCGGGGGGAGGGAGCGGCCGAGCGCGGAGCCAACCCGCCCTACCCCTTCGGGCGCAGCGGCCGCATCACGACTTCGGAGATCAGGTAGTTCTCCGGGGTCTGGAGCACGTGGAGGACGGTGGCAGCCACGTCCTCGGGCTGCATCGGGTTCGGGGCGAGGTTCGAGTCGGCGACGTTCGAGAAGTTGGTCTCGACGGAGCCCGGGTAGACGCACGTCACCTTGATGCCGTCCTCGCGGACCTCCTTCATGAGCGCCTCGCTGAAGCCGCGCAGCCCGAACTTGGTGGTGTTGTAGGCCGTCAGCTGCGGGTTGCCCACGAGGCCGGCTACCGACGCGATGTTGACGATGTGGCCGCCGAAGCCGGTCTGCTCGTTCTGGCGCTTCATCATCGGCACGGCGCGGCGCGTGCAGAAGAAGACGCCGGTGAGGTTGGTGTCCAGCTGCACCGCCCAGTGGTCGGGGGGGAGGTCGTCGACGGGGCCGAACTTGCCCAGCCCGGCATTGTTGATCAGCACGTCCAGCCGGCCGCCCTCGCGCTCGACGGTACGGAACGCCTCGGCCACCTGTGCCTCGTCGGTGACGTCGCACGGGACGGGGTGGAAGCGGTCCCCCAGCTCGTCGCGAAGCTCGGAGAGGCGGTCGGCGCTGCGGGCGAGGCCGAAGACGTGGGCGCCCTGCTCGAGGAGCAGGCGGGCGAAGTGGAGGCCGAGGCCGCTGCTGGCGCCGGTGACGACGGCGACTTTGTCGGTGAGGTCCATGTCGGTGCGTGCGGGGTGGGTGGGTGCGCAGGCGTGGGGACGTAGAGACGCCGGGGGCGGGAGGTCCGTTCGGGGCGCGGCGTGAAGGGCGCGTAACGGGGCCGCGGCGCAGCCTGAGGCCGGGGTAGCGTGGGGGGCAGTCGCTTGGCCCTTCAGCAATAATCTGAAGACGCTGTCTGAGAAATCGGTAGGAGCAGATTAGATGATGTGGCTTCGACGGATATTTTTTCTGGCGGGATAGGAGCATCCCCGATAAATCCGTAGGATGCACCAGATGACCGCGTGGTTGAGCTAATACTCAGGGATCTCCTGCCCCTCCCGTTCATCTCCTTCACGTTCGAGGTTCTTTCCCATGACTTCGCATTCCTCCACGCCCCTCGCCTCCGCGCTCGAACTGAACGGGCGCCTGGATGCCTTCCGGCCTTCGGTACGCGGCGACGTGCTCGGGCCGTCTGACGCAGACTATGACGCGGCACGCCGCATCTGGAACGGCATGATCGACCGGCGCCCGGCCGCCATCGCGCGGTGCCTCGGCGTCTCGGACGTGCTCGCGTCCCTCGCCTTCGCCCGGGAGCACGGGCTGCCCGTGTCGATCCGTAGCGGAGGGCACAACATCGCCGGCCTCGCCGTGCAGGATGGGAGCCTGATGCTCGACCTCTCGCGGATGCGCGGCGTGCGGGTGGACCCCGTCGCGCGCACCGCCCACGCCCAGGCCGGGTGCCTGCTCAGCGACGTCGATCGGGAGACGCAGGTGCACGGGCTCGCGGCCGTACTCGGGTTCGTCTCCACCACGGGCATCGCCGGCCTGACGCTCGGGGGCGGGTTCGGCTACCTCTCCCGTCGGTTCGGATGGACCAGCGACATGGTCCGTTCGATGGAGGTCGTCACCGCCGACGGGCGCGTCGTTCGGGCCAGCGAGACGGAGAACAGCGACCTCTTCTGGGGGCTGCGCGGCGGTGGCGGCAACTTCGGCGTGGTGACCGAGATCGAGTACCCGCTCTATCCGGTGGGACCCCAGATTCTCGGCGGTGCGATCGCGTGGCGCGGCGAGGAGGCCCCAGCCATCCTCGAACGCTACCGGGGATTGCTGGCGGAAGCCCCGCCGGAGATGACGTGCGTGGCCGCGCTGCGCAATGCCCCGCCCGCACCGTGGCTCGCCCCGGAGGTGCACGGCAAGCCCATCGTCGCGCTCTTCATCTGCCACACCGGCGCGTTCGAGGAGGGCGAGGCGCTGGTCGAGTCCCTGCGCGCACTCGGCTCGCCGGTGGGCGACGTCGTGCAGCGCCGGTCCTACCTCTCCCAGCAATCCATGCTGGACGCGACCCAGCCGAAGGGCCGCCGCTACTACTGGAAGTCGGAATACCTGCCCGGGCTCGATCCGGCGATGATCCCACCGCTCATCGCGCATGCCCGCAACGTCGTGTCTCCGCACGGCGCGATCCTGCTCTTTCCCATCGACGGGCGGATCGGCACCCTCCCCGATGATCACACGGCCACGGGCAATCGCGATGCCCGGCTCGTCTTGAATATCGCGGCGGGCTGGGACGACCCGGCCGGCGACGCGAAGAACGTGGCCTGGGCACGCGCCGCCTGGGAAGACCTGCGCCGGTTTTCCACCGGGGGTACCTACATCAACTTCCTGACGGAGGAGGAAGGGGACGAGCGCATCCACGCCGCCTACGGGCAGAACTACGAGCGGCTCGTGGAGGTGAAGACGGCCTGGGATCCGGACAACGTCTTCCGGATGAACAAGAACATCCCGCCGCGCCGATGACCGCGCCTTCGAGTGGTGCGGAAGGCGACGCTCGCGGTGGTGCCGTCGGCACTTCGCAGGGTGCGGTCGCGCGCAGGGGCCGTCTACATCCCCCGTTCCCGGATCCTCAGGTGCAGCCGGACGAAGATTCTACCCGGCCTCCGAGCCGGGATGCCCCGGTTCGGCGTAGGCGTTCCTGAGAGATCCCGGGTCAAGTCCGAGAGGAGAACGACGGAGCACGGCAGGTCCGGGAGGGCATCGACGGGGCGGCATGCCCCGGCCGAACCGATGAGGGCTTCGCTTCTCCGGCGGAGGCCGCACGGATTCCGGTACACTGGATCGAGGCGTGGGGAGGGCGCGCTCCAGAAATTCGCACCCCAGTATTTGTTTGAACAAGAAAAATGTTAGATTACGGGCGTGCCTACTATTCATCAAACCGGTGCATCCCATGGCTGAGAAGAAAACGATCGCGGTGATCGGAGCGACGGGCGCGCAGGGCGGAGGGCTCGCCCGCGCCATCCTGAACGACCCGGACAGCGCGTTCCAGGTGCGCGCCATCACCCGAAACCCCGATTCTGATAAGGCCCAGGCGCTGGCCGGACAGGGGGCGGAGGTGGTCCAGGCCGACCTCGACGACCTCGACAGCCTCAAGCGCGCCTTCGAGGGCGCCTACGGTGCGTTCTGCGTGACCAACTTCTGGGAGCACTTCTCGCCCGAGAAGGAGAAGGCCCAGGCGACCAACCTCGCCGAAGCGGCCCGGCACGCCGGCCTGAAACATGTCATCTGGTCCACGCTCGAAGATACGCGCGAGTGGGTGCCGCTGAGCGACGACCGGATGCCGACGCTCATGGACCACTACAAGGTGCCGCACTTCGACGCCAAGGGCGAGGCCAACAGCGCCTTCACCGAGCGCGGCGTGCCCACCACCTTCCTGGTGGCCTCCTTCTACTGGGACAACTTCATCCATTTCGGGATGGAGCCGCAGCGGGGCGAGGACGGCACGCTGGCGATCACCTTCCCCATGGGCGACGAACCCCTCTCCGGCATCGCCGCCGAAGATATCGGCAAGTGTGCGTACGGGATTTTCAA
>JAWWAN010000106.1:0-9060 GCA_033721675.1 Rhodothermales bacterium
CCCTCCGGGCTCCCCGCATCCCCGAATAGCTACGCCGGCTGGCTGGCCTCCCGGTCCGCCTCCCCGAGCCGGCCGAAGAGCGTCAGGGCGTGGTGCAGGTCCACGTTGCCGCCGCTGAGGAGCACGCCCACCCGCGCGCCGCGCGCCTCGACGGCCCCGCTCAGGAGGGCGGCCGCCGCCAGCGCCCCCGTGGGTTCGACGACGAGCTTCATCCGCTCCCAGAGCAGGTGCATCGCCTCCAGGATGGCGCGCTCCGTGACGGTCGCCATGGCGTCTACGTGCTGCAAGACGAGGGGGAACGTGACGCGCCCGAGCGACGGCGTGCGCGCGCCATCGGCGATGGTGTCCGGGTTGTGGACCGTGTGGAGGCGGCCGGTCCGGAACGAGCGCGTGGCGTCGTCGGCGCGGGCGGGCTCGACCCCGACGACGCGGCAGCCGGGGGCGAGTGCGCGGGCGGCCAGGGCCGACCCCGAGAGCAGCCCGCCGCCGCCGCAGCAGACCAGCAGCAGATCCAGCGGGCCGGTCTCCTCCAGAAGCTCACGGGCCGCCGTGCCCTGCCCGGCGACGACGTGCGGGTGGTCGTAGGGGGGGATGAGGGGCAGGCCGCGTTCTTCGGCGAGCCGCTGCCCGAGGGCCTCGCGCGTCGTCTCGGCCCGGTCGTAGAGGACCACCTCGGCGCCGTAGCCGCGCGTCGCCGCCAGCTTGACGGCTGGCGCGTCGGCGGGCATGATGATCGTCGCCGGGGTCGAGAGCAGGCGGCCGGCCAGCGCCACGGCCTGGGCGTGGTTTCCGGACGAGTAGGTGAGCACCCCGCGCCGCCGCTGCGCGGGCGGGAGCTGCGCCAGCGCGTTGTAGGCGCCCCGGAACTTGAAGGCCCCCGTCCGCTGGAAATTCTCGCACTTGAAGAACACCGCCGCGCCGGTGCGCGCATCGACGGTGCGCGAGGTCATCACCGGCGTCCGGTTCGCGATGCCGTCCAGCCGCTGCGCGGCGGCCTCCACGGCGTCGTAGGAGACAGGCGGCGTGCCGGCGGGCGGCCGCGGCTCATCCATGCTCGGGCGGGGCGGGCGGCGCCGGCTCGCGCTCGATGATCACGTCGACGTCGGTGACGAGGGCCGCCACGGCGCCGACGGCCGCGAGCGTCGGGGCCAGCACCAGCGCCGCCGCCGCGCCGCCGACCCCCACCGTGAGCGGGAATTCGAGCAGCACGCGGCCGTCCTTCTTGATCGTCACACGGCGCGCGTTGCCTTCGTCGATGATCTCGCGCACCTTCGCCAGGAGCTGGTTGCCCTTGACCTTGAACTCATCGAACCGGGCGCCGCCGGAAGTTTGCCTGGTCATTGCCGGGATGGATTGGGGGAGAAAAAAAGAATGCGGTCTGCTAATGGCGCGGGGGAAGCCGGGGTTCCATGCGCGCAGGCCGGCCGCCGGGGGCAGTTCTTACCGGCGCTGGGTTACATATCGTAACACCTGGGCGGCCCGGGTGCGCCGCGCCCTGCCGAGGCCGGCAGCCGAGCAGGCGCACGATAGGCGGCCGAACGCACCTAATATATAGCATTTCGGGCGAAGCGGGGCGCGCGCGGGCCCCCCGGTCGGCTCTGGCACGGCAAGCTGGCACAGTTTTTCGGATCGGCGGGGCAGAGAATGCGACTCCGGGTGACGGAGCGTGGACGGCGGGCCGCCCCGCGAAAAAGGCCTCGCCGAAGCGATTTAAGTCCACGCCGCAGGATCCGGTATTCTCAGAGCAACACGCGGCATCCGCCGCATCGCAGCGCAGTCATCTACGATTCTCGCACGTTCCCCTCGGGGCAGAGATCGACGGAGCACCCTGCGCGACCCACCATAGAGCTTGCGGGCCTCGGCCCGCCGGGCTACACCACACCACCACACACCACTCACACCAACCCACGGAGGATCTACCATGGGTCAGCAGCAACTTCTCCTGCTCGTGCTCGGCATCGTCATCGTCGGCCTCGCCGTCGTCGTCGGCATCAATGCCTTCAGCGAGAACCGCACGAAGTCCAATGCCGACGCGCTCGTCACCGACGCGCTGCGTGTGGCCTCCGACGTCCAGGCGTGGGCCCTCAAGCCCGGCCAGTTCGGCGGCATGCTCGACGCCGAGACGCTCGCCGACGTCACGCTGGACAAGATCGGCTACCCGAACTCGGGCGGCATCTACGACAACGTCAACGGTGACTTCTCGTTCACGGCGCCCAGCGGGATCACCTGCACCGCCGTCGCCGCTGCGGACGTCCCCTCGGGCACGGCCCCGGTCGTGACGATCTACGCCTCGAACGACGACACGGGCAACTGCATCACGGTCGGTATCGCCGGCACCAGCGCCGACGACATCGGCACGAAGGTCGCCTACGGCACCGGCAGCTAAGCCGCACAGCGGCCTCGCCCTGCACTGGGCAGGGCGAGGCACGCGTGTCTCCGGTTGCCTCAGGCAACCCACCCGGATGCGGTGGCATCGGACGCCTGGGTTGTGCCCGGTGTACGGATGCCACCGCGTCTGTTTTGTCACACTACCCTCCACCCTGCCAGGGGCTCCCCCGGGTGGCCGGTCGGGCACGCGGCGCCGCAGGCGCCCGCTCCGCACCAGCGCCTGACTCTGGGCAGCACGCAGCCGACGTATGGGTCAGCAACAAATCCTCATCCTCGTCCTGACGATCGTGATCGTCAGCATCGCCGTCTACATCGGCATCGACCTTTTCGACCGCACGATGCGCCAGAAGCACATCGATCTGCTGGTCAACCACACCGTGATGGTCGCTTCGGAGGCGATCGCCTGGAAGACGAAGGGCTCGCCCTTCCTCGGAGGCGGAGGCAGCTACCTCGAACTCGACACCGACGGCATGAACAAGCTGTTGATGACGGAGAATCGCCTGCCGGGGACCGTGCGCATCACGCGGGCGACGGTCTCGGAGGTGGACGTCGTCGCCGTCAGCGACGTGTATCCCGAGCTGGGGGTGCTCACGCAGGTCGTCGGCGAGGAGATCGTCGAGACCTCCATCGTCTACGACGGCAGCATCACGCTGCCGCCGCTGCCGGGGGAGTAGTCTCCTCCGGCGATACGGCTCCTCCGGTCTCGGGGTAGCGCGAGCTGCTGCGGCCGGGCGGCCCCACCCGGCCTGGGTGCGGGCCGGAAGCCGCCACGCACCGGCCCGGCATCGGCCCGGGGTGAGGGCGAAGCCTGTACGGAACGGCGCGCGCGGGAGCCTGCGCACGTCCTCCGGCCGGGCTTCGCCCTCGCGGTGTTTTCACGCGCTGCCGGCGCGCCGGGCCGGCGGCCGGGCGTTTCGCGCGCGCCTATTTAGTCGGGCGGGCTTCTGCCGGTACTTGGGCAGGACCCCTCCGGCCCAACCGGCCGGATTCATCGGCAGCCGTCTACTGAGGCCCAGTCACTACGCACCGACATGGCAGTCAAAGAGTACAGGTTTAACGGCATCGGGAAGACCGGCCAGCCCGTGCAAGGGACGATCTTCGCGCCCTCGCGCCGCGCCGCTTCCAAGAAGATCGACGACCTCGCCAAGAAGCACCACTTCCGGCCGCAGGGTGTGCAGGAGCGGCGGATGTTCATCTACAAGGTCCGCCACCCCAACGGGCAGGTGGTCAAAGGCGAGCAGAAGGCCTTCTCGTCCGAGGAACTCTCCGCCGCGCTCCGCAAGATGGGGCTGGAGGTGGTCTCGGTCAACAAGAAGCTGCTCGCGATGCAGTCCAAGCCGCCGCAGGGGGACATGATCATGTTCGTGCGCCTGGCGGCCAACCTGCTCAACGACAAGCTGCCCTTCGACGAGGTCCTGAACCTGCTCGTCAACGACGTCTCGTCGAAGAGCCTGCGGCAGGTCATCCGCGATCTCAACGCCGACCTCAAGAGCGGCATGGACGCGCAGCAGGCCTTCCTGAAGCACCAGCACATGATGGGCAAGTTCACGGCCTACATGCTGGGCATCGCCTCGAAGTCCGGCAACATGGCCGAGATCTACGAGTCCACGGCCCGCTTCCTGGAGCGCAAGAACGAGTTCAAGAAGAGCATCCGCAGCGCCATGGTCACGCCGGCCATCACGATCGCCGTGCTGCTGGCCGCCTTCATCTGGTACATCTGGTACATCTTCCCCGAGACGGCCCGCCTCTTCGAGGGCATGAACGTGGAGCTGCCCCCGATGACGCGCAAGACGCTCGACTTCGCGGACTGGCTCGACGCGAACTACGGCTGGTGTTTCCTGGCGCTGGTGGTGATCGGCGCCGTGACCACCGCCCTCGCGAAGTCGGCCAGGGGCCAGTTCTTCATCCACCGCTACATGATCCGGTTGCCGGTCATCGGCGGGCTTTTGCACAAGCTCAACATCGAGATCTTCTGCCGCGTCTTCTCGATCCTCTACTCCGGCGCCGGAGACAACATCGGCGTCATCAAGATCGCGGCCGAGGCCACCGGCAACGCCTACATCGAGCACCGCATCAAGACGATCACCGTCCCGATGATGGTGGCGCAGGGCACCGAGCTCGTCCGGGCGATGGAAGCCAGCGGCGTCTTCACCCCGATGGCGCTGGCGCGCTTCCGGAGTGGGTCTGAGACCGGTAATGTGCGGTCGAGCGCGTTGCAGATGGCAGACTACTACGAGAAGGAGACCGGCCTGAAGCTCAAGAGCGCCGTCGAAGGCATCCAGACCCTCGTGGCCGTCTTCATCACGCTCGCCATCTGTCTCCTGACGGTCATCTCGTCCGAGATCGCGCTGATCCAGCCGAGTGCGACCGACATGATGAGCATGTAGCACCCTTTCCCCCCGATACGAACGCCGTCAACACACCGCAGTAATGGGCTATAACGGGCTATCCAGAAAGGTTCGAGCGCGCACCGCGCCCGCCGAAACCGCGCCGGACGGCGAGGCTGCCGCCACGCCGGAGTCGAAGGGCCCTGGTTCCGACGGATCCTCCGATTGGAATGAGGACGCCCGCGACCAGATCTCAGTCCTTCTGGACGAGACGCTGGCCGAGGGCGAGGACGACGCCCTCGACCTCGACGCGATCCGGGCCGCCCTGGCCCGGGAGCAGGCCGATGGCGCCGCCGAGGCGCATGCCGCCGAGGCCGAGGACGCCGCCGAGGCGCCCGACGCCGACGAGGCGGGCGAGCGCCTGAACTGGCTCGTCCGGCCCTTCGCTGAGGGCACCCCCCCGCCGGAAGCGTCCGCGCCGGAGAACCCCGCGCCGGAGAACCCCGCGCCGGAAGCCGCCCCGCAGGCGGCCGCGCCGGAGCGCCCCGCCCCCGATCCCAGCGAGGTGGGCCAGAACGGCGCCAACGGCGCTCACATTGGCGGCACCGACCTGGGCAGTGCCATCGACGCCCTGCTCTCTCCGGAGGGCGCAACGACCGACCCGGCGCCGCCCGATCCCGCGCCGGCCGAGCCCGCGCCGGCCGAGCCCGTGGCGGCCGAGCCCGTGGCGGCCGAGCCCGTGGCGGCCGCGCCGGAACCGGAGCCGGAACCGGCGGCCGGCATGGCGGGCGCCGCCGCGATGCAGCAGCTCCTCAAGGATCCCGTGATGGTGGCGCTGCTCCAGAAAGGCGCCGTGGCGTTCCCGCAGGCTCTGCTCGCCCTGGAACGCCGCGAGGAGCATCCCGGCACGCCGCTCTGGCGGTGCGCCGTGGGGCAGCCCGGCGTAGACCGGGGCGCCGTCTTCCGCATCGCCGCCGCCGCCCAGGGCTTCGACGTAGCCGACCTCTCCGCAGAGCGGTTCTCTGACGAGGCGCTGGCCCGCGTGGTGCGCCTGCTGCCGGCAGCCGCCCGCGCCCGCCTGCTCGACCTGAACCTGCTCCCCCTGGAGCTGCGCGTGCAGCCGGGCAGCGGCAGCCACCGCCTGTACGTCGCCTCGCACGACCCCGGCCACCCCACCATCGAGCACTTCGTGCAAGACACGGAGCTGGCCGTGACCCTCTTCTTCGCGCCCGAAGACGCGGTGTCTGAGCGGCTGGCTCGCATCCTCAACGCCCTCGGCGCCGACGCCCCGGCGGATGCTCCGGCAGATGCCCCGGCGGACGCGCCGGCCGAGGCCGGCGGCGATGGCGACGGCAGCGACCCCGAGTGGACGTCCCTGGCTGCCCTGGCCTCAGAGCACCTGCCGGACGACGACGACGAGAAGCTCCCCGGCATCCCCGGCTTCGACGGCAGCTCGGTGGACCAGGCCGACGGCCCGCCCGTGCCCGACGTGGCAGACTGGGCGCGCGCCAACGGCCAGGCCGAGGACGCGGCCCCCCCCGCCGAAGATGCCGCCGAGGCGCCCCCCGCCGAGGAGGCTGCGCCCGAGCCGGCCCCCGGCCCCGCCCTCGACCCCGCCGAGCTGGACCGCATCAAGGCCAAAGACCGCGTCGTGGCGATGCTGCTGCGCAAGGCCGTCGTCCGCCCGGCCGACGTGGCGCGGGCCTTCGCCCGGCAGCAGGAGGACGGCATCAAGGAGCCCGTCTGGCGCGTGCTGACGATGATCGACGGCGTGGACGCCAACGCTATCTTCGCAGAGGCCGCCAACCTCTACGCCTTCAAGAGCGCCGAGATCAGGGACGAGAAGCCGGACCCCGAGTTCGCCCGCTCCGTCATGGACACCTTCGAGGAGCAGCTCCGCGAGAACCTGCTGAGCCTCCGCGTGGTGCCCTTCGAGGTGGACCTGGACCAGCAGACCGGCGCCATCAAGGTCGTCTTCATCACGCACGACCCCACGCGCCCCGAAGTCCACAAGATCATGCAGCAGCTCAAGCTCGAACGCTTCGAGCTGCGCTTCGCGCCGGAGGCCATCGTCCGCGAGATGATCGGCGTGGCCTTCCCGCGCCGCAACGAGTTCCTCGAACGCGTCCACGAAGACAACGCGTTCGACCTCGGCATGAGCTACGACAGCGGCGGCCACAACGAGCTCATCGACGAAGACGCGCTCGAAGCGGAGATCAGCCGCTCCAAGCTCATCAACCTCTTCGAGGCCACCCTCGTCGAGGCCGTGCGGCAGGGCGCCTCGGACGTCCATATCTACCCGAACGACAAGAAGCAGGTCGAAATCCACTTCCGCATCGACGGGCGGCTGCGCATCTGGCACCGCGAGGACAAGATCCACCCCGAGGCGCTCATCGCCGTCATCAAGGACAACTCGATGAACGTGGACCGCTTCGAGCGGGACGCCGCCCAGGACGGCTTCATCCAGCGGTGGATCGACGAGGCGCTCATCCGCTTCCGCGTCTCCGTCCTCCCGATCGCGAACGCCGCGCAGGACGTCCGCTCCGAGAGCATCGTCATCCGCGTGCTCGACGACCGCAAGGTCATCAAGGACCTCTCGAAGCTGGGCCTCAACCCGCTGGCCATGGAGCGCTTCGAGAAGGCCATCAGCCAGCCGCACGGCATGGTCATCCTCACCGGCCCCACGGGCTCGGGTAAGACGACCACGCTCTACGCCGCGCTCCACGCCGTCGTCAGCCCCGAGGTCAACGTGCTCACCGTGGAAGACCCGGTCGAGTACATCCTGCCCGGCGTGCGCCAGATCAAGCTCAACAACAAGCTCGGCCTCGAAGGCGCCCTCCGCTCGATCCTCCGGCACGACCCGGACGTGGTGATGGTGGGTGAGATGCGCGACCAGCACACGGCCGAGCTCGCCATCAAGCTCGCCAACACGGGCCACCTCACCTTCTCGACGCTCCACACCAACGACGCCGCGAGCGCCGTCAGCCGGCTCTACAAGATGGGCATCGAGCCCTTCCTGATCGCCTACGCCATCAACCTGGTGGTGGCCCAGCGCCTCATCCGGAAGCTCTGCACCCAGTGCAAGGTGGTGGACCCCGATCCCGACCCCGTCCTGCTCAAGAACCTCGGGTTCACGAAGGAAGACCGGGACACCCTCACGTTCTACATGCAGGGGGACGACCCGCAGTGCCCGAAGTGCCACGGCGTCGGATACAAGGGGCGGCGGGCCGTCAGCGAGGCGCTCTACTTCTCGCGCGAGGTCCGCCACCTCATCGCCGACTCGGCCGAGGGGCTCTTCGACGAGAGCGAGATCAAGAAGGTGGCCGTCGAGAACGGCATGATGACGCTGCAGGACTCCGCCCGCGAGGTCGTCAAGGACGGCGACACGTCGGTCCTGGAGATGCTGCGCGTGGTCGCCACGGAAGACTGACGCCCGGCGGCGCGGCGGCCATGCCGGGGGCGCGAGCGGTTACTAAGTGATTACGAAAGTACCGCACGCCTTTACGAATCGAAACGCCCGTGGGGGCCTGGCACAAACGTATCACAACGGGATGGGCCGGCGCGCGAGCGCGGCCCATCCTCGTTTCAGAGTCATCGTGTCTGCATAGCCGGCCCGGCCCGGCCGGGCCGAAAACGGGGCCAGGCGGCTCAGGAGCCGGTCCTGGGCGCCCTGCGCAGCCGCCTCCGGCCGCCATGCAGACATCGTCAGGCGTAAGGGCGGCCCGCGCTACCGGCCGGCCTGCACGGCTCCGCCCTCCAGGGGCTCTTTGGATACACATTTGCACGCCTGCCAACGTACCGGCCGCCGAACGCGGCCCGGGGACGGCGCAGGGAGCCCTCCACTGCCCGGCCCCATCCATCCCACACCGAACCCGCCAGACCTGAGAGCACCGCGCCATGACCGAGTCCATGCTAGCCTTCCTGGCGCTGCTGCTGGTGCTGCTCTACACCGTGAACCAGCAGCAATACATCCTGGAAGCCGAGCGCGAAGTGGCCAGCATCGAGCTGGAAGTGATGGCCCAGGCGATGGGGGAGGAGGAGATGCAGCTGCTCTCGACGTTCCCCTTCGACGCCTACACCAAGAACGGCGTCCCGCAGGACGCCACCGTCAACGACCTCACGCCGACCGGCCAGTTCGGCGATAACAACGACTGCCGCACCGGCGCCTGCACGGATCTGGACGACTTCCACACCATGCTGCCGGACACCGTCTTCTTCGACGCCGGCACCGACGCCGACGGCAACCCGCTCCGCTTCGCCTTCGAGATCCACGCCGACGTCACCTACATCGACGAGGACGGTGACCCGACCGGCGCCCGCACCTGGGTCAAGCAGGTCACGCTCA
>JAWWAN010000107.1:0-9021 GCA_033721675.1 Rhodothermales bacterium
CCGTGTGCTGGACGGCCCCGCTGATGCCGACCGCGATGTAGAGGTCGGGCGAGACCACCTTGCCGGTCTGCCCCACCTGCGCGGTGGCCGGGAAGAGGCCGGACTCGACGACGGCGCGCGAGGCGCCCAGCGCCGCGCCCAGCACCGACGCCAGCTCCTCGACGAGCCGCTGCCCCTCGGCGTCGCGCACGCCGCGCCCGGCGGCCACCACCACGCGCGCCTCCGACAGATCGACCGCCTCGCCGCCGGCCGTGACGACCTCGCGGAGCGTCTGCCGCTGGGCGCCCTCGTCATACGAGAACTCGACGGAGACGACCTCGGCGTCGGTGGGCGCCTCGGCGGCGTCGTAGGCGCCGGCCCGGACGGACACGAGCACGCGGTCCGCCTCGGCGCGGGTGCGGGCCAGCAGGCGCGAGGCCAGCACGGGCCGCACCGCCTCCACGCCCCCCTCCACCAGGTCGAACGCCGAGACGTCCGGCAGCGCGGCGGCGTCGGTGCGCACGGCGAGCGCGCCCAGCACGTCCTTGACGGCCTCGCTCGTGGCGAAGGCCACGAGGCGGGGCTGGGCCTGCTCGATCACCTGCACCAGCGCCTCGACGACGGGCGGGTTCAGCGGCTGCGCGAAGACCGGGTGTGCCACGGTGTAGACGCGCGCGGCGCCATACCGCGCCGCCGCGTCGGTGAAGCGGGCGGCCTCCGGGTGCAGGATGACGGCCTCCAGCCGGGCGCCGTGCTGCTCGGCCAGGGCCCGGCAGCGCGTGAGCACCTCCAGCGACGACCGCTTCAGGCCGTCCTCACCGGGTGCGAGGTATGCGAGAATACTGCTCATGATCGATCAGGAATTGCGAGTGCAGATCGCAGGGTGCAGAAGGAAGAGGACCCGATGGGTTGCACGATGCATCCTTCGGCCCTCATCGATCCATGCTCTGCAGTCGGCAATCAAAGAACCTTGGCTTCGTTCGTCAGCCGGTCCGCCAGCGTCCGGGCCAGCTCGTCGGGCTCGCCTTCGAACTGCGGGCCGGCCTCGCGTTCGGGCATCGGCTCGTAGGCCACGACGCGCGTGCGCGCGCCGGGCACCTCAGCCGGCTCGGTCTCCATGGGCTTGCGCTTGGACTGCATGATCCCCTTGATGTTGGGGATGCGCGGGTCGTTCATGTCGTTCGAGCAGGTGACGAGGCAGGGCGCCGGGAGCGCGATGATCTCCTGGCCGGCGTCGCCCTGCCGCGTGACGACGAGCGTATCGCCTTCCTGCTCTAGGCCGACGGCATTCGTCGCGTAGGGGAGGCCGAGGTGGGCGGCGAGCATGGCGCCGGTGAGGCCGGCGTCGGTGTCTTGAGACTGCTTGCCGCAGAGGATCGCGTCGTAGCCGCCGTGGGCCTCGAAGTGGCGGGCCAGCAGCGCGGCGGTGGCCCCGGAGTCCAGCACGGCGGCGTCGTCGGTGACGAGGTGGGTGGCCCGGTGGGCGCCCATCGCGAGGGCCTTGCGGATCGTCTCGCGGGCCTTCTCCGGGCCGACGCAGACGAGGTCGATCTCGCCGCCGTGGGTCTCGGTGAGCACGAGTGCCGCCTCGACCGCCGAGGCGTCGTAGGCGTTGAGGACGAGGCGGCCGGTGTCGAAGACGAGCGCGCCGTCGCGGATCTGGACGGGCGCGGCGACGTCCGGCACCTGCTTGATGCAGACAGCGAAGCGCATGGCGAGGAGTCTGTAATAATCGGGGGACGGGCGCGCGTTAATCGCAGGCGGTGGGCCGGAGCGGTGCCGTGCGCCGGGCCGCAAACTACGAACGGGGCCTCCGAGGTCAAACGAAATTTCAAGAAAAGCGTAGGGGGAGGCCGGTGCGGACGACGCCGCCGCTTCGGCGGCCTCTTCACGGTTCCACCCTCGATTCTCCCGCCGGTGCTGGTTACTTTTCGGCGGCTCGCGCCGTCTCTCTGCCGGCCCCTTCGCCTGTTTCCCACGTCATGAACGAGAACGTCTCTATGCGCTGCGCCCGCTTCCTCGCTCCGCTTCTGGTGGTCTTCGGCCTCCTGATCCCGCTCGACGCGGCGGCCCAGGCCGGGGATACCCGCTTCGGCTTCGGTTTCAACGGACTCATCAGCACCCGCGAGGGGGCGGGCCTCGGGCTCGGGCTGCGCGGCCGGGTCTCGGCCCCGCTCAACAACGACCTCTCGTTCGCTGCCGACCTCGGGCTGACGGGCTTCGTCCTGCGCGGCCGGGACGACGCCTCGTACGTCTTCGACCCCCAGGTTTCGGCCATCGTGACGCTGCCCCCGAGCCGGTCCCGCGCGCCGTACGTCCTCGGCGGCATCGGCGCCTACGTCTCGTTCGACGACGAGGAGACGTCGGGCGGCCCGACGATCCACGGCGGCATCGGCTGGGTGCAGTCGCTCTCCGAGACGACGCTCTTCTACGAGGTCGACCCCGCCCTCATCATCGGCGAGACCTCCATCGACCTCGCGCTGCCCTTCCGCGTGGGGATCATTTTTTGAAGGTAGGGAGGTATGGAGGTGAGGAGGGATGAAGGGGAGGAGGCGTGGAGGTAGGCGAGTTGGGAGGATCCGCTCCAACCGTCGAGCTCAGCCTCCACACCCCCACGCCCCCATACCTCCACAACCGCGCGTCAGGCGATGCGGCGGAGGATGGACTGCAGGCGCTCGTGGTCGTCGTCGAGCAGGCGGCTGAGTGCGCGGGCGGCGCCGACGAGGGCGGGCTCGCCGCCGTGGCGGCCGCCGTGGGCGCGGTAGACCGTCGAGAGGACCGCCACGAGCAGGTCGTCCACGGGCACGGCGGGGTCGGCGTGGCGGACGAGCGTGCGGAGGTAGTCGTGCGGCGCGCCGAGGTCGCACGCCTCGTCGTCCGGGCAGGGATAGACGAAGGCGTGGAGCGCCGCCGGGTGGGGTGGCAGGGTCTGGCGGACGGCGCCGCCGGCCTCCCGGTAGGCGAGCACCTGGGCGTGGAGCGTGGTCCGCAGCAACTCGAAGACCTGCGGCAGCTCGCGGCGCAGCTCGTCCTCGGTCTTGCCGAAGGCCACGGCCCGGCGCGTGGGCTCGACGGGGCTGACGGCCACGTGGCTCACCAGGCCGTAGAGCACGCGCCCGCCCGGCTGCGGCACCCGCACCCAGCTGCCGAACGGCGGCGGCGCGGCCTCCCGGTAGACCTCGGCCTCGAACGCGCGCGTGCTGGAGGCGATGACTTCGGCGATCTTCTGCGGGGTCACGGACGAAGTGGGGCAGCGGGAAGGGGACGCAGGGCGGGCGGCGGCCAGGATAGGGGAGACAGGCATCGCAGTCAACCGGGGCGGACGGGGCCGGTGCAGGCGGAGTACCTTGCGCGCAGCGGGGGCTGTATGTTAATATAGCGTGAACGCTTCTCGTCTTCTCCGCTCACCCACTCACCAGGAGAGTCCCCCATGAAGAAGTCGTTACCCCTCCTTATGGTGCTGTGCCTCTGCCCCGCGCTGGCGTGGGCCCAGGGCACCCTCACCGGCACCGTCCGCGACGCCGCCACGGACGATCCCCTGATCGGGGCGCAGGTCGTCATCCCCGCCCTCAACCTCGGGTCTGTGACCAACATCGACGGGGTCTACACCGTCGAGGCCGTGCCGGCCGGCACGCACGTGGTCGAGATCCGCTACATCGGCTACCGGACGCAGCGCGAGACGGTGACCGTGGCGAGCGGGCAGACGCAGACGCTGGACGTCCGGCTCGAAGAATCCGCCATCAACCTGGACGAGGTCGTCGTGACCGGCGCCGGCGGGCCGGTGGAGAAGCGCAAGCTCGGCAACTCGATCGCGACGATCGACGCGGCGGCGCTGGAGACGGCGCCCATCCAGAGCTTCTCGGACGTGATCCAGGGCCGCGAGCCCGGCCTGGTGGGCCTGCCCTCCGGCGGCCTCACCGGCGAAGGGACGCGCATCCGCATCCGGGGCACCGCCAGCCTCTCGCAGAGCAACGAGCCCATCGTCTACATCGACGGCGTGCGCGTGGACCGCGACGGCGGCTTCGGCGGCACCAACAGCTTCGTCGGCTCCGGCGGCGGCGGCTCGCCCTCGCGCCTGGACGACATCAACCCGGAGAGCATCGAGCGCGTGGAGGTGCTCAAGGGCGCGGCGGCGGCCACGCTCTACGGCACCGAGGCCTCCAACGGCGTCATCCAGATCTTCACCAAGCGTGGTCTCGTCGGGCCGCCCCGCTTCACGTTCTCGATCCAGCAGGGCGCCATCACGTATCCCGAGATCTACCCGGACCAGGTCGGCTTCGGCCGCTCGCAGGCCCAGGCAGACACCATGAGCGTCTACTACGGCCGGGCGCTGCGGCCCTTCGAGCTGGTCAACCAGAACTTCGTGCACGACCTCTTCGAGACCGGGTATTCGCAGACCTACTCGGCCTCCGTCTCCGGCGGCACGCCCGGCATCACGTACCACGTGAGCACCCGCTGGCAGGGCGAGAACGGACCCTTCGGCGGCGACGACCGGCGGTACCCCGTCGGGGTGACCACCCTCGCCGACGACGCCCTCAAGCGCGCCCAGGCGACGGCCACGCTCAACATCTTCCCGAACGACAAGCTCCAGATCCGCGTCACGAACGGGTACACGGACTCCCAGTTCAAGACGCTGGAGACCAACAACAACATCTACGGCGTCGTCTCGCTGGCGCAGTTCAGCCGGCCCGAGCGCGTGACGTTCAACAACCAGACCGGCACGCCGGCCTTCGCCACGGTCAACGAGGCGATGCAGCAGACCGTCGAGCAGAGCGTGCAGCACTACAACGGCAGCGTCGGCCTCAACTACCGCCCGCTCGACATCCTGACGCTCGACGGCACCTTCGGCGTCGACTTCACGAACGAGATCAGCGAGGAGCTGCGGCCCTTCGGATGGAACGTCGACGGCTTCTCGAGCGACACGCCCGAGGGCCGCCGCCGCTTCGCGGACCGCAACAACCTGGAGCTGACGTTCGACGTCAAGGGCACGCTCAACACCCAGCTCAGCGAGCGCTACGAGTCGTCGTTCCTCTTCGGGACGCAGGGCTTCATCTCGCGCGAGCGGCTGGAGAGCGGGCAGGGCGTCGACTTCCCCGGCCCGGGCTTCGACGTCACGGGCGCGGCCTCGCAGCAGGCGCTCTTCGAGGAGTTCCTGGAGATCGTCAACCTGGGCGTCTTCGCGCAGGAGCAGTTCGGCATCAACAACTACATCTTCGTGACGGCGGGCGCCCGCCTGGATGCCAACAGCGCCTTCGGGTCCGACTTCGACGCCGTGATCTACCCCAAGGTCTCCGCGTCCGTCATCCCGTCCGACGCGCCGTTCTGGCGCCCGCTCGGGCCGGTCTCGTCGCTGCGCTTCCGGGCGGCCATCGGGCGGAGCGGTCTGCAGCCCGGCGCCTTCGACGCCCTGACCACCTTCGGCGCCCTGCCGTCGATCACCGGCCCCGGCGTCGTCCCGCAGAACCTGGGCAACCCCGAGCTGGAGCCCGAGGTCTCGACCGAGTGGGAGCTGGGGACGGAGATGGGGCTCGTCAATGACCGCGTGGCCTTCGAGACGACGTACTGGAACCGGACCGTCAGCGATGCCCTCGTCGACCGGCAGTTCCCGGTCACCGGCGGCTTCGTCGCGCGCCAGCTCGACAACATCGGCGAGATCAAGGCGCAGGGCGTGGAGCTCGACGTCAACGCGTTCGTCGTCAACCGCGCCGACGTCTCGGTCAACCTCTTCGCCAATGCCTCCTACCTGTGGGAGCGGGTGACCGACCTCGGCGGCGCGCCGCCGATCAAGGTGGGTGGCAGCTACCCGCGCTACCGCAACTTCCTCATCGAGGACTACGCGCCCGGCGCCAACTTCGGCGCGAAGCTGCTGGAGGTGCCGGACGGCTCGCTGCCCGTCGACTTCAACGGCGACGGCGCGGCCGACACCGAGGCCGAGGTGCTCGCCTTCCTCGCCACCCTCACGCCCTCCACCGCCAGCCTCCCGACGAGCCCCTCCGTGGTGCTCCTGGCCGACGACGACGGCGACGGCGACCCCCTGGACCACTACCTGGGCAAGCCCACGCCAGACTGGCAGGGCGCCTTCGGCGGATCGGTCAAGTTCTTCCGCAACTTCACCGTCTCGACCCTCTTCGAGTACAAGACGGGCAACTACTACGTCAACAACCTGACGGATGCCTTCCGGCAGGCGAACGCCGTCATCGGCCGCAACCTGCCCGAGAGTGCACCGGTCGAGCGGGACTACATCACCGGCGGCGTGGACGCGGGCTTCAACCCGCTCAACGACCCGAACGTGCGGCTCGAAGCGCTCGAAACCTGGCTGAACGAGCTGCTCGCCCTCGCCCCCTTCAGTGGCCTCAACACGATCAAGCAGGCCGACTATATCCGGTGGCGTGAGCTGAGCCTGACGTACAGCGCACCGCGCGGCTTCGTGCAGAGCTACGGCCTGCGCAACCTCTCGTTCACCGTCGCGGCCCGCAACCTGAAGCTGTGGACCAAATACGACGGCATCGACCCCGAGCTGAACGCCGTCGGGCGCGGCAGCGGCAGCGGGCTGGACCAGAACTTCCTCGACGGCGTCGAGGCGTTCGGCTTCCCGATCCCGCGCCGCTTCCTCTTCACCGTCCGCTTCGGATTCTGAGGCATGAACCGCCCCGCGAGGCGCCACACCAGCCTCGCGGGGCGCTCGCCGCTCCCCCATCAGACGACGTCACCACGATGAAGACGATATACCGGCCCTTTGCCCTCGTCCTGGCCCTGCTGCTCGTGCTGCCGGCCTGCGACATCCTGGAGGTGGACAACCCCAACAACCTCGTCGAGGACGACCTCGCCAACCCCGCCGCTGCCAGCGCCATGGCGAACGGCGTCGAGGCCAGCGTCACGCGCGCCCTCGGCGCCATCCTCGCGCCCTACTCGACCGCCACCGACGAGCTGACGTGGGTCGGCTCGCGCGATGCGTGGCAGCAGCTCGACTTCGGCAACGTCAACAACCCGCTCAACGAGTTTACGGACGCCGCCTTCCCCTACGTGGGCGAGGCGCGCTGGCTCGCCGACGAGTTCATCGACCGCCTCGAAGCCTTCAAGGCCGACGGCGCCCTCCGCGACGACACGCCGCTCGCCCGCAGCTACCTCTACGGCGCCATCATCTATGTGACCATCGCCGACATGTTCGACGACTTCACCTTCTCGGACCGCCGCGAGGCGGCGCCGCCGGTGGGGCCGGCCAACATGGGGCAGCTCTACGACACCGCCATCGGCTACCTGGACCAGGGCCTCGCGCTCAACCCCTCCGGAGAGCTTCAGACCGCCCTGCTGGGCATGCGCGCCCGCGCCAAGTACAGCAAGGCGCTCTGGCAGAAACTCAACCCGAACCCCAACACGGGCGATCCGCTCATCAACGACGCCGGCGCCGTGGCGGACGCCCAGGCCGCCCTCGCCTCGTCGAATGAGCCGGACTGGCGGTACGAGCTCGTCCTCGATCCCTCCTCGCCGAACCTCGTCGTGGGGGACCTCTCGATGGCGCTGCAGGTCAATAACCGGCTCGAACTTCGCATCGGCGGGACCTACATCCAGCCGACCGACGACGGCAAGAAGGTCGAGGCCGTCACGCTGCAGGATCCCATCGACGGCGTCGTGCAGCCGTTCCTGGAGAGCGAGATCACGGCCTTCACGGATGCCCGCCAGTATGCGGACATCACCGTCGTCTCGGCGCGCGAGATGCGCCTGATCATCGCCGAGGCCGCCCTCGCGCAGGGCAACACGGGCACGTTTGCCGAGCAGATCAACGCCATCCGCACGCTCGACGGCCTGACCGCATTCTCGGGCCAGATCGACGCGCGCGAGATGCTGATCCATGCCCGGCAGGTCTATCTGTTCTTGCAGGGCCGCCGCCTGGCCGACCTCTACCGCTTCGGCCTCCGCTCGTCTGAGTGGACGTCCGACGGCGTGGCCGTGCAGCAGCCCGGCACGTTCCTGCCCATCACCATCATCGAGATCCGCGCGAACCCGCACCTGGGCTAGCGCCGCGGATCCCCGGGGAGGACGGGGGCGCCCCGTCCTCCCCCGCTTGTTATGCGGATGCCTGACGAACGGACGATGCGACGCCTGCCGCGCCGGGGTGCGGTGCTCGGCCTGGTGCTGGCCGCCGCGCTGGGGCTGGCCGCGTGCGACCTCCTGCGCGACCCCTCGCCGGATTCCGTGTCGCTGCGCCTCGAAGGCGCGCCCGGCACCGAAGCCCTGCTGGTGACCTCCACCCAGTTCCTGGCGCAGCAGCAACGCCGCGTCCGGGACAACGGCCTGCCCTACGACACCCTGCTCATCCAGGTCTTCGCGGCCGAGACGACGCGGGTAGCGCTGCCGTTCGAGCAGGCATACGACATCAGCGGCCCGCAGCGCTTCCTGGCTCGCGTCTTCCGCATCGACCGCGCCACCGGCGCGCTGCGCGTCCGCGCCGCCATCGACGGGGAGACCCGCTTCGAGCGGGCCACGTCGGCCGTCCCGGCCGACTCGGTCGTCCAGTTCCTCTACGTCTTCAACGGCGGCTTCGGCGGCAACGACGACGACGTCTTCTGAGCCGCGGGAGCGCCTCGCCTCCGGCGGAAGAAACCCCTCGCGCCGCGGGTGCTACAATCCTCCTGTACGTCCACACGCTCGTCTGTCGCCATGAAGCGGATCTGCGGGATCGTGATGCTGTTCCTGATGCTGGCCCTGGGCGGGTGCGACCTGCTCTCGTCCGACGACGGCGACGGGTCGAACGAGGGGGGTGGGGAGGAGCAGGGCCTGGTAGAAGCCGCGCGCGAGGCGTGATCCGTATGCGAACCCTGGCGCTGATCGTCGTGCTCGTCAGCGCGCTGCTGGGCGGCGTAGCGGCGCCCACTGCGGCGCAGGGGATCACCGGGCAGGTCTACGCGGCCGAGACGGGCGCGCCGCTGGCTGGCGCACACGTCTTCATCGCGGGTTCGCTGCAGGGCACCACGACGGCCGCCGACGGCCGCTTCGCGCTCACCGGCGTTCCGCCAGGCTCGCACGACGTCGTCTTCTCGCACG
>JAWWAN010000108.1:0-8981 GCA_033721675.1 Rhodothermales bacterium
GCCGGGGTCGCGCAGCTTCATCGGCAGGCCGAGGAGAAAGCCATAATATGCGCGGAGCCACGCCAGCCCCTCGCACGAGAGCCGGTAGCGATCCCGCAGCTCGGCCGAGAAGTCGGCCTCGCCGTCGATGGTGGCGGTACAGCCGTCGTCGTCCAGTTGGGCCTCGATGATGCGCCCCTCTCGCTCGGATCGGAAGGCGAAGCCCCCCGTGCCCGGCTCCAACGTCACCACCGTCGCGCGGTCGCGGCCGCCCGGGCGCTCCTCCCGCAGCGTGAACCGGTGGCGGCCGGCGGCCCACGCCCCGCCCGGGTCGTGGTAGGCGAGGGTGCGTTCGACGAGTTCTTCGGCGGAGGGCACCGGCTGGCTGTGCGCCGGCAGCGGGCCGAGCGCGAGGCCGAGGCCGGCCAGGAGCAGGAAGCGAAGGGGTATCATCTGCATCAGGCGCAGTGAGTCAGGGCCGCACCGCGTCCGCATCCGGCGCAGACGCCTCGGCGTCGAGCCGTTCGTCGAGCAGCTTGCCGGCGATGTGGAGGAAGTCGCGCTCGGTGACGATGCCCAGGAGCTGATCTTCGCGCACCACGGGCAGTGCCCCGATCTGGTGGCGGCGCATCAGATGGATGGCCTCGCGGCTCGGCGCCTCGGGCGAGATCGTGATGGGGTTACGGATCATGATCTCCTTGACGGGCACGCCACCGCGGTCGCCGTCGCCGTCGTCGTCCCGGGCGAGGGCGCGGAGCACCTTGCGATGGCTGACGATGCCGACGAGCCGGTGCTGGGCGTCCTCGACGAGCACGTGCCGGATGCGCTGCCAGTCCATGAGGGTCGCCACGAACTCGATCAGCTCGTCCTCGTGGACGGTGTAGAGGTCCGTCGTCATGAAGTGCTCGACGCGGGCCGAGCGGAGGCCGCGCGAGCCGGGGGCTTCGTCGAAGGAGGCGAGGTCCCAGGTGTGGACGGGGGCGCCCTGCTGCTGGCGCGCGATCATGGCGGCGACGAGGGCCTGGAGGCGCTCGTTGCGGGTGCCCTGCCCCTTCATCCGGGCGAGCGAGCCGAGCTGCCACTGGGCGCCGGTCTGCCCGGTCTCGGCGCGCTGCTCGATGATGCCGAGGTAGCGGTCGGCGTCGGCCGCGTCGATCCCGGCGCCGTCGAGGCCGCGCCGTGCCAGCGGCAGCAGCATGTCGCCGATGAGGTCGCTCGCGGGCGTGCGGCGGCCCTCCACCCAGGTCAGCTCGGCGGCCAGCCCGAGGCGGGCGGCGGCGATGAAGTTGCTCTTGGCGTCGTCGAAGTCGAGGACGTGGGCGATGTCGTCGTACGTATCGGCCAGCCCGCAGACGAGGCCGAACCAGAACGCCGCGTTCGCCACCTCGTCTGCGGGCGTCGGGCCGGAGGGCAGGATCCGGTTCTCGATGCGGAGGTGCGGCTTGCCGTCCGTGATGCCGTAGACGGCGCGGTTCCATCGGTAGACCGTGCCGTTGTGGAGCATCAGCGCCTTCAGCTTCGGGATGCCGCCGTCGCGCAGCACCTGCATCGAGTCCTGCATCTCTTCGTCGGCCGTCAGCAACACGCGGAAGCGCGAGATGTCTTCCTGGAAGATCTCGGCGACGGACTCCCGCACCCACCCGCTCCCGAAGTGGACGCGCGGGCTCATCTCGCGCAGGTACAGGTTGGACGACCGGGTATCGACGGCCTGCTGGAAGAGCGCGATGCGCGTCTCGCGCCACAGGCGCTTGCCGAAGAGCACGGGCGAGTTGGTGGCGACGGCCATGCACGGCCCGGCCACCGCCTGGGCGAGGTTGTAGTAGCGCGCGAACTCGCCGGGCGAGACCTGGAAGTGCGTCTGGAAGCTCGTGTTGCACCCCTCCATCATCATGGAGTCGTGCTTGAGGAACAGCTCGTCGGTGCCGCGGATCTGGAACTGGGCCGGCCCGCCGCGCAGGCTGCGGAGGGCGTCGTTGAGGGCGAAGTAGCGGGGCCGCTCGGTCATGTGGTCGAGCGTGAGATCCGAGATGTGGATCGTCGGAAGGATCCCGACGAGCACGATGTCTCCGCCGGCGTCGCGGACGATGCCGCGCACGTAGGCGACGAGTTCGTCCAGCTGCTCCTCGGTGCGCCGCAGGCAGTCCCCTTCGAACGAGCAGGGGTTGAGGTTGACTTCGAGGTTGAACTTGGTCAGCTCGGTGACCACGCGCGGGTCCGTGCTGCGCTCCAGGACGGCCTCGACGATGGAGGCCGGCTGGCCCCAGGGATCGACCAGAAACAGCTCCTGCTCGGCCCCGATGCGGCGGACGTCCCCCTCGAACAGGTCTTCGCGCAGCATGTGTTCGAGCGCGCGCACGTCCTGGAGCAGGTGGCGCGAAAACTGGCGAAGGGCGGCCTCGTTCTTGAGCGTGCGGACGTCCTGTTCACCCATAGCTGGTGGGGCGGATCGATGGGGAGGGTGGCGAGATGGAATCAAGATACGGGGCCGGGGCTTAGAAGCAACACGCGGCGCATGCGGCGCGCTACGCACGCGTAACGATTCCGGCCTCCTCCTCCGCTGCTCCCTACTGTGACGCCTCGCGCCCCCGCCCCACCCCGCTACGGCCGCCTCGTGGTGAAGCTCGGGACGAGCGTCCTCACCGGCGGCACGGACCGGCTGGACCGCGCGCACATGGTGGAGCTGGTTCGGCAATGCGCGGCCCTCCACCACGCCGGGCATGACGTCATCGTGTGCACTTCGGGCGCCATCGCCGCCGGCCGCGAACGCCTGGGGCTGCCCACCCCGCCGGCCACGCTGCCCGAGAAGCAGATGCTGGCCGCCGTCGGCCAGAGCCGCCTCATGCGCGTCTGGGAACGCCTCTTCGACCTCTACCGCATCCACGTAGGCCAGATGCTGCTGACCCGCGCCGACGTCGAGGACCGCTCCCGCTTCCTCAACGCGCGCGACACGTTGCAGGCGCTGCTCGACCACCGCATCGTGCCCGTCATCAACGAGAACGACGCCGTCGCCACCGCCGAGATCAAGGTGGGCGACAACGACAACCTCTCGGCCCTCGCCGTGCTGCTGGCCCGCGCGGACCTGCTCGTGCTGCTGACCGACCAGCCCGGCCTGTTCACCGCCGACCCCCGCACAGACCCCGAGGCCGCCCTGATCCCTGAAGTGCGCGCCATCGACGAGACGCTGCGCCGCCTCGCCGGCGGCAGCCTCAGCGGGCTGGGAACCGGCGGCATGGCGACCAAGCTGGAGGCCGCCGACGTGGCCCGCCGCGCCGGCGCCGACGTGGTCATCGCCTCCGGCCATGCGCCGGACGTGCTGCCCCGCATCGTCGCCGGGGAGGCCGTCGGGACCCGCTTCCCCGCCATCGAGACGCCGCTGGAGAGCCGCAAACGCTGGATCTTCGCCGGCCCGGCCGCCGCCGGCCGCCTCGTGGTAGACGCCGGGGCCGCCCGCGCCCTCCGCGCCCGAGGGTCGAGCCTGCTCCCGGCCGGGATCCGGGACGTCGAGGGGATGTTCTCACGGGGGGATCTCGTCCGCATCGGTGAGGACGGCGGCGGCGAGGTGGCGCGCGGCATCACCCGCTACGGCGCGGACGAGCTGCGCCGCATCCAGGGCCGCCGCTCCGACGAAATCACCGACTGCCTCGGCTACGACTACGGCCCCGTCGCCGTCCACCGCAACGACCTGATTCTATCCTGAGTGTTCCGGTGGGCGCGCCCCACGGGAATACGAAACCATCGTTTTATGGAAGCCACCACGCTCGATCTCACGGCGCTCGGCGCGGCTGCACAGGCGGCGGCGCGCACGCTCGCCCTCCACACCACGGAGGAGAAGAACGCCGCCCTGCATGCCCTCGCCGATGCGCTCGAAACACACGCCGCCGCCCTGCTCGACGCGAATGCGGCCGACCTGCGCCGGGCCGAGACTGCCGGCACCCCCGACGCCCTGCTGGACCGGCTGCGCCTCACGCCCGACCGCCTCGCCGCCCTCGCCGACGACACCCGGCGCGTGGCGGCCCTGCCCGACCCCGTCGGCGAACTCCTTGAGGACCGGACGCTGGAGAACGGGATGCGGCTGGTGCGGCGGCGCGTGCCGCTCGGCGTGGTCGGCGTCATCTACGAGGCGCGGCCCAACGTCACCGTAGACATCGCGGCGCTCTGCCTCAAGACCGGCAACGCCGCGATTCTGCGCGGGGGCCGCGAGACGATGGAGAGCAACCGCGCCCTCATCGGCGTCATCCGCCCCGCCATCGAGGCGGCCGGCCTCCCGGCCGACGCCGTCCAGCTCATCGACGACCCGGACCGTGCGCTCGTGGCTCGCCTGCTCCGGCTGGATGAGTACGTGGACATGATCGTGCCGCGCGGCGGCGGCGGCCTGCACCGGTTGTGCAGGGAGACCAGCACCATCCCCGTCATCACCGGCGGCATCGGCGTCTGCCACGTCTACATCGACGAAGACGCCGACCTGGAGCGGGCCGTGGACATCGTAGAGAACGCGAAGGTCCAGCGCCCGAGCGTCTGCAACGCCCTGGAGACGCTGCTCGTGCACCGGGCCGCCGCGCCGAAGGTGCTGCCGGCCCTCGCCCGGCGCCTCGCGCCCCACGGCGTCGAGTGGCGGGCGGATGAGGCTGCCGCGCCGCTCCTCCAGCCGGACGAGACGGGTGCTGCCGTCGTGCCTGCCGGCCCGGACGACTTCGACCAGGAATGGCTCGCCCTCATCCTCGGCGTGCGCGTCGTGGACGATCTGGACGCCGCCATCGACCACATCCAGCGGCACGGCACCGGCCACTCGGACGCGATCCTGACGCGCGACGAAGACCGCGCCGCGCGGTTCGTCGACGCCGTGGATTCCGCCGCCGTCTACGTCAACGCCTCGACGCGCTTCACCGACGGCGGGCAGTTCGGGCTGGGCGCCGAAGTCGCCGTCTCGACGCAGAAGCTGCACGCCCGCGGCCCGATGGGCCTCGACGCCCTCACCACGTACAAGTGGATCGGCTACGGCGACGGCCACATCCGCGAATAGCCGCGGGCAGGCCTCCTCCCGCAAAGGGATTGCAGCCCGAAGCGCCCCGGGTCACTTCGCTACACCGGAGCGGTCCGGTTTGCAACAGAGCGAGCGCCGCCTCCGACCCGCGCGCAACGAAACTCCGCCGGACGGGCATGGACGCGCCGCCGGCTCCTGCGTTTCTTGCGCACCCGCTGAACTATTTGCACACGCTGAAATAGACGAGGGAGGCGAGCCGTGCTCACCTCCCCCCTCGGACTTCCGTTTCATAGTGCCGGGTCAGTTCAGGCAGATCCGGCGGTGCGTGAGGAAGCTCGTGCCGTGGCGGTCGTGGATGAGGATCGGCACCTGCGCGAAGCCGCCCTGGTCCGTCACCGTGCGGCGCCGCACGGCCGGGTGCCGCTTGATCGTGAACTCGAAGGCCGCCCGCACGAAGTCGCCCGGCGAGATATGGTTGGAACGGGGCCGGGGGATGAACGTCGCGTGCGGCGTGGCGGAGGCCGCCGGGGCGGTGGTCGGGGCCATCTGGCTACGAGCGGCGCGGGGCGCCGGCTGGAGCCGGGCGGCGGGGACGAGGCGAGCGAAGGCGGCGAGGTGACGGCGCTGATCGCGCCGGGTGCGCGTTTCTCTGACGATCATCGAGACGACGATGGCGGCAGGTAACACGCAGAGACTCAGAAGCAGAAAGAACCCTGCCATGGCGGTATCTCCGAAATCAGACGATGCGGGTGCAGCGTGGATGACTCTGCATATGCCGCACCCGGCCACCGGGATCTTTCGATCTTGCTACGCCTCTCGGGGATAACGAAGACGTTGCAGGGCAGTCCCTCACCCCGCTCCGAGCCCGAAGAGGCGCGTCGCGTTCGCGGTGGTCGCCTGCGCCACCTTCTCCAGCGGCAGCTGCTTGATGTCGGCCAGCCGCTCGGCGACCCGGCGGACGTAGGCCGGCTCGTTGCGCGTCCCCCGGTGCGGCGCAGGCGCCAGGTACGGCGCATCGGTCTCCAGCACGAATTGTGCCAGGGGCAGATCGCGCACGATCTCGGCGAGGCCGCTGTTCTTGAACGTGAGCACGCCACCGAGCCCCAGCAAGAACCCGAGCCGCTCCGCCGCCTCCGCCACCCACGCAGGGCCGGTGAAACAGTGGAAAATACCGCGCAGCCGCTCCGGAGCGTCCGCCTTCGCGCGCTCCTCTTCCAGGATCCGGACCACATCCCGGTGCGCCTCGTCGCGGCCCTGCTTGTCGCGGATGTGCAGGATGAGCGGAAGATTCTTCTCGATGGCGAGGCCGATGTGCCGGCGGAAGACGTCGTGCTGGCGCGCATCGAACGAGCGATCCCAGTAGTAGTCGAGGCCGCTCTCTCCCACGGCCACCACGCGCGGGTCGCCGCAGAACGCGGCGACGGCCTCCAGGTCGGCGTCCGTGGCCTCCTGCACCGACGACGGATGCAGCGCAGCCATCGCCGTGATGCCCTCGTAGCGGTCGCAGAGGTCGAGGGCGCGGTGGATGGAGGGGACGTCGATGGCGGGCAGGACGATGCGCTCGACGCCGGCCGCCCGGGCCCGCTCGACGACGGCGTCGAGGTCGGCGGCGAAGCGGTCGAGGTACAGATGCGCGTGCGTGTCGATCAGCATGGGAGGCATCGGCCGGGGCGCGGCGGGAGAAACGGGTGCGACGGCGGGGAGACATAGGAGCGGACGGCGCGGTTGTTCCGTGGGCCGTGGCGGATCTACGCCGCCACCCCGTCCGTTAGCCCGGCAGCCGGGCGGCTGCGCCGGGGGATTGCATGGTGCGCGTCCCTCGCGGGTATCGTCTGCATCGCGCTCTTCTTTCTTCTGTGCCCGTGGATCGGTTCGTGATCATCGCGCGCGCCGCCGTCGTGGCGACGGCGCTGCTGGCGCTGCTGCCCCTGGCACGGCTGGTGCAGGACTACATGGCCGTGACGCGCCTCGTGGTCGAGCCCGCCGTCGCCCCCACGGCGCGGGGCTACGACTGGGTCTCGTGGGAGGAGGCGGATGGGCAGATCCGCGCGGCTCACGTCTTCCGGCGGACCGACACCGACGGCCTGCGCGAGGGCGACGTCTTCTTCCAGCTCGACTTCCAGCAGTACTTCACGCTCGAAGACCTTCAGCGCGCCATCGAGGGCATCCCGCCGGGCGACACCCGGGTCTTCACCGTCTTCCGCGACGGGCGCGTGCACGACGTCGAGGTGACGTTCACGCGCTACCCGACGTTCATGTACCCGCTGGCGCCGCCGCTGTGGGGGTTCGCGCTCTGGGGGTTCCTGGTCGGAGCCTTTCTCCACGTGCTGGGGCTCGTCATCGCCGGGCCGCTGGCGCGGCATAGCCGCTCGGCGCGGTTCTCGCTGCTGCTCATCGCGGTCTCGTCGCTCTGGCTCTTCGGCAACCTGCTGCGGCTGCTGATGGTGGAGCTGCTCGGCCCGCCCCCCACCGGCAGCCCGGCGGACACCGTGTTTCAGGCGCTCACCCTGCTGGGGCTGGTCGGGTGGATCGGGTTTCCGGCGCTGCTGCTGCACCGCGCCGTCGCGGATGCCGAGCGGCTGGGCGGGCGGCGGGTGGGCGGGGTCAAGTTTGCCGTCTACGGCCCGGTGGGCGTGCTGGGCCTGCTGGCGCTCCTGACGACGCTCCTCGGCGCCGTCGGCCCGCTCACGCTGGACGGCCTCGTCGGCCCGATCCTCTTCTACGCGTGCTGCTACGTGGCCGCGGCGGCCGCCTTCGGCCTGACGCACTCGTGGCTCCCGGCCGCCGAGAGCGACGAGGCCGGCGGCTGGTCGCCCCTGGGGAGTGCGCTGATGCTCGTCGTGGCGCTCCTCTTCGGCCTCTCGATCCTCGGCGTCGTGCCCGTCTTCGGGGCCGTCACGGAGGTGGCGGCGGGCTGGATCATCGTCTCGGCGCAGCTGCTGTCCGTGGCGCCCGTCGTGCTCGTCTCGCTGGCCACGCTGCGGCACGGCAAGGTGGACCAGGTCCTGCGCCGCGCCCTCACCTACCTGACCGTCCTCGGCCTGATCTTCTTCGCCTTCATCGGCGGCATGACTGTGCTGGAGCCGTGGCTCGAACGCAACGCGCTCTCGACGACGCTCGTGGCCGGGCTCTACGTGGTCGTGCTGCTCGTCGTGTTCGAGCGTCTGGCGCGGCGGCTGCGGGTCTACGCGGCGCAGTTCTTCGCCACGGACCGGCAGCAGGCCCGCCAGCAGTTGAGCCGCTTCCAGGAACGGATGCGGGCCATCCGCGACTACGAGACGCTGGCTCGCGAGACCATCGAAGCCGTCGGCGCGGCGTTCCGGTCGCGCTCGGGGCGGCTCTTCCTCCGGCCGGGCGGGCCGGACGCGCCGTGGGTGTCGAGCGCCTTCCACCCGGAGCCGCCCTATTTCACCGAGCGCGTGCTGCGCCTCGTATGGCCCCACTTCGAGGAGGACGGCGCCATCTGGGGCCGCAACCCCGAGCTGGACGAGAGCCGCCTGCCGGACGCCCTCGCGGCGCTGATGGTGGAGCGCGGCGTGGCCCTCGCGGTGCCCATCCTCGGCGAGGGCGCCCCCATCGGGCTGCTCGTCCTCGGCCCTCGGCGCACGCGCGGCAGCGTCTACAACCTCGAAGACCTGGATCTGCTGCGTGCCCTCAGCGGCCAGCTCGCGCTCGCCGTAGAGCGCCTCAACCTGATCGAGCGGGAGCGGGCGCTGATCCGCGAGAGCGCCGAAGCGCAGCTCTCCGCGCTGCGGGCGCAGATCAACCCGCACTTCCTCTTCAACGCCCTCAACACGATCGTCTCGCTCATCACCGAGCAACCGGCGCAGGCCGTCGAGGCCGTCGAGCACCTGGCGGCCATCTTCCGCCACATCCTGCAGACCGGCGGGCGCGCCTTCGTCTCGGTGCAGGAGGAGTTCGGCCTCGTGGATCATTACCTCGCCATCGAAGAGATGCGCTTCGGCGAGCGGCTGCGGATCGAGCGGCACATCGACCCCCTGCTGCACACGCATCCTGTGCC
>JAWWAN010000109.1:0-8924 GCA_033721675.1 Rhodothermales bacterium
CCTCTGCAATCATCAATCAGACTGCCGCTCAAGGCAACCGGAACGGTGCGCGGGCTGATCGCTGCGGTAGGTCTACCGCCCTTGTCCCCTCCTTCGCACGGAGGGGTTAAACCGGGTTAGCACGGCGGCCGGCCCGAGCGCGTGCAGCCGATTGCGCGTGCCGCTCCGGCTATTCCAGGCGCCGCTCCTCGAGCGCGAGGCGCTCCGGGTCCGGACGCTGAAGGAGGACGAAGGCGTGCTCGGCATCGCCCAGCTTGGCCAGGGGGCGGACGAGGATGTCCAGCTCGTTGCGGCCGTGCCGCAGCGCCACCGAGTCCACCCGCCCGATCGGGAAGCCGGCGGGGAAGATGCTGCTGAAGCCGCTCGTGACGACGAGCTGCCCCTTCTCGACGGGCTCCGTCTTGACCACGTGGTCGAGCGAGAGAAGGTCGTCCTGGGTGCCGGGCCACCGCGCGATGCCGATGGCGCCGATCTCCTGCACCTTGGCCGGGACGCGGAAGCTGGTGTTCTTATACGGCAGCACGCGGCTGTAATTCTCGCTGACGAAGATCACCTTGCCCAGGATACCGCGCTCGTCGAGGACGGCCATGTCCACGTCCACGCAGTCGGCCCGCCCGACGTCGAGCGTGAGCAGGTTTTCGCCCTCGAAGAGGTCTTTGGAGACGATGCGCGCGCCGACCATCGGGTGGTCGGTGCTGTCTCGGAAGGCGATCAGGCGGCGCAGGCGCTCGTTTTCGAGGCGGGCCTCCCGCAGCCGCGCCAGCTCGCTGGAGAGGTCGATGTTGTCCCGGCGGAGGATCTCGTTCTCGTCGAGCGCGCGCGAGAAGCGGCCCACCCAGGCGAAGCGGGCCTCCACCCAGCTGGTGGCGTCGAGGGCGCCGGCGCGCATTCCGCGCAGGAGGGGCTCGTTCTCGAAGAGCATCACCCCGACGGCGCTGACGAGCAGCACCGCCAGCACGACCCAGTCGCGGATCCGGTCCCAGAGGCGAAAAGGCATGGTTGCGTCGGCCTGTGAAGAAGTCCGCCTGTGTACCGCCCCGCGCGCAGCCGAGGTCCGGCGTGACGGAAAAATGGAAATTCGGGGGGGATGGCCACTGGGGACTGGCCACTGGGGACTGGCGAATCGCCAAGGGGGGAGCTCCCGAGTCCCCAGTCTCTAATCCCTAGTCCCTACATCAACACCTTCTTGAAATGCTCGATGTCTTCGAGCACCTTGCCCGTCCCGCGCACGACGGCCGTCAGCGGGTCTTCGGCGACGTAGACGGGCAGCTCGACGCGGTTGCGGACGAGCGTGTCGAGCCCTTTGAGCATGGCGCCGCCGCCGGTGAGCATGATGCCGCGCTCCAGGATGTCCGCGCCCAGCTCCGGCGGGGTCCGTTCGAGGCAGCGGAGCACGGCGGCCGTGATCTGGCTGACGGCATCCGCCAGGGCCTCGCGCACGTCCTCGCTCGTGATCGTCCGCACCTTCGGAATCCCGCTGACGAGGTCGCGGCCCTTGACGGACAGCTCCAGCTCGGGGTCGAGCGGGATGGCGCTGCCCACCTCGCGCTTGATGCGCTCGGCCGTGCGGTGGCCGATGAGCAGGTTGTGGTGCCGCTTGAAATACTGGAGGATGAGCGAGTCGATCTCGTCGCCCCCCACCCGGATGGACTCGTCGATGACGATGCCCGAGAGCGCGATGACGGCGATCTCGGTGGTGCCGCCGCCGATGTCGACGATCATGTTGCCGACGGGCTCCTCGACGTTGAGGCCGATGCCGATGGCGGCGGCCATGGGCTCGGCGATCAGGTAGACCTGCTTGGCGCCGGCGTGTTCGGCGGAGTCCCGCACGGCGCGCTTCTCGACCTCGGTGATGCCGCTCGGGATGCAGACCACCATCTGGCGGATCGTGGTGAACCACGAGTTCTGCACCTTCTGGATGAGCCCCCGGATGAGCTGCTCGGCGACCTCGAAGTCGGCGATGACGCCGTCCTTGAGGGGGCGGATCGTCTCGATCTCTTTGTGCGTGCGCTCGTGCATCTGCAACGCCTCCTGCCCGATGGCGATGGGCTTGCGGCTGTTGCGGTTGACGGCGACGATGCTCGGCTCGTTGAGGACGATGCCCTTGCCCTTGATGTAGATCAGCGTGTTGGCCGTGCCCAGATCGATGGCTACGTCCGAGGAGAAGTTGAAGATCGCCATGAATGTCGGTTCGTGCAGCGGTGAGATGCGGCTTCCGGAGCGGGAGGGCGCCGCCGGCGGAAGATACAACGGGAAGGGCAGAGATTAGTGCCTGAAATGCCGGTTTCCGGTAAAAAGCATCGCCATGCCGCGCGCGTCGGCCGCGGCGATGACCTCGTCGTCCCGGATCGAGCCGCCGGGCTGGATCGCGGCGCGGGCGCCGCTCTCGGCCGCAGCCACCAGGCCGTCGGCGAAGGGGAAGAAGGCATCGCTGGCCACGACGGCGCCCTCGAAGGCGAGGCCGGACTTGCGGCCCTTCGCCACGGCCACCTCGGAGCTGTCGATGCGGCTCATCTGGCCGGCCCCGATGCCGAGCGTGGCGCGGTCGCGGGCGTAGACGATGGCGTTGCTCTTGACGTGCTTGACCACGCGCCAGGCGAAGTCGAGATCCCGCCATTCGTCGTCCGTCGGCGCGCGCTGCGTGACGACCTCGTAGGCGTCGCGCGCGGGGGCGGGCAGCACGGGGTCGCGCTCCTGCACGAGCACGCCGCCGACGACGCTCCGCACGTCCGGCGCGCCGTCCGTCCGGGCGCGGGCCGTGCGGCGGATCAGGCGGCGGTTCTTCTTCTGCTGGAGGAAGCCGAGCACGCCCTCCTCGTAGTCCGGCGCGATGATGAGCTCGGTGAAGACGGCGTCCACCGCCTCGGCCGTCGGGCGGTCCAGCGGGCGGTTGACGACGACGATGCCGCCGAAGGGCGACTGCCGGTCCGTGGCGAAGGCGGCGTGGTAGGCGTCTTCCAGCGCGCCGGCCACGGCCACGCCGCACGGGTTCGTGTGCTTCAGGATGGCGACGGCGGGGTCGTCGTCCTCGAACTCGTCGATCAGCAACAGCGCGGCGCTGAGGTCCAGGAGGTTGTTGAACGAGAGGGCTTTGCCGTGCAGCTTCTCGAAGAAGCGGTCCGGGTGGCCGTAGAGGGCGGCCTGCTGGTGCGGGTTCTCGCCGTAGCGGAGGGCGAGGGCGCGCGGCAGGCGGAGCGTGAACGGCTCGGGCAGCGCCTCCGGCGGGGCCTCCTCGTCCTCACCCCGCGCCAGATACCGCGTCACCGCGGCGTCGTAGGCCGCAGACTGCGCGAAGGCCGCGTGGGCGAGGCGGCGGCGCGTCGCCATGGCGAGGTGCCCGCCGGACGATTCCAGCTCTTCGGCCATGGCGTCGTAGTCGGCCGGGTCCGTCACGACGCCGACGAAGAAGAAGTTCTTGGCGGCTGCGCGGAGCATGGCCGGCCCGCCGATGTCGATGTTCTCGACGGCCTCGGCCTCGGTGACGTCCGCCCGCGCTACGGTCTGCTCGAACGGGTAGAGGTTGACCACCACGAGGTCGATGGGGGCGATGCCGTGCTCGGCGAGCTCGACCGCGTCCGCGTCGTCCGTCCGGCGGGCCAGCAGGCCGCCGTGGATCGTCGGGTGCAGCGTCTTGACGCGGCCGCCGAGGATTTCGGGGAAGCCGGTGACGTCGGCCACGTCCTCGACGGCGAGGCCCGCCTCGCGGAGCGCGCGGGCGGTGCCGCCGGAGGAGACGAGCGCCACGCCCTGCGCTGCCAGCCGGCGGGCGAAGTCCACGAGGCCGGTCTTGTCGAAGACGGAGAGGAGGGCGCGGCGCACGCGCACGGCGTCCGGCGGCGGTGGAAGGTCTTTTACTTCGATCACGGGATGCGGGGAAGCGGGATGGAGAAAGCGGGAGAAGGGGGCTAGGGGGCGTCGGCGGAGGGCGCGTCGTCGATGAAGACGTGGCGGCCCTCGATGCGGACGCGGCCCTCGGCGAAGAGGCGCAGCGCCTCGGGGAAGAGCAGGTGCTCCACGGCCAGCACGCGGGCCGCCACGGCCTCGGGCGTGTCGCCCGGGCGCACGGGCACGGGCTCCTGCAGGACGATGGGGCCGGTGTCGTACTCTTCGTCGACGAGGTGGACCGTCGCGCCCGTCCAGCGCACGCCGTGGGCCACGACGGCCTCGTGCACACGCCGCCCGTACATGCCCTTGCCGCCGAAGGCCGGCAGCAGCGCCGGGTGGACGTTCAGCATCCGCCCCCGGTACCGCGCCACGACGGCGTCCGGCACTTTCTTCATGTAGCCGGCGAGGGCGATGAAGTCGGCGCCGTGGCGGTCGAGCACGCCGAGGAGGGCGTCGGCGTCGGCCGCGTCCTCCGGGCTGAGGACGGCGGTGGGGACGCCGTGGCGGCGGGCCCGCTCCAGCGCCCCGGCGTCGGCGCGGTGGCTCAGGCAGAGCACGACCTCGGCCGGCAGGCGCCCCGCCGCCACGGCGTCGAGGATGGCCTGGAAGTTGGTGCCGCCGCCGGAGGCGAAGACCGCGAGACGCATCGAGGCGAGACAGACGGGTGGACGGAAACGAAACGGCCGGGGGCGTGCCCGCAAGTTAGAGATGGAACGTCGCGACGCCCGCCCGCCGATATAAAAAGCCCGCGAAGAATCGGCGGGCTGGGCTCAGCCCGCCACGGGGTCGCACATCGCGAGGGTGGCGGTGCCGCCGGCCACCTCCAGCCGGGCGCGCACCCCCACCGGGATCGTGCTCGTGTAGGGCACGTGCCCGTACGCGAGCCCGGTGGCGACGGGGTAGGGCGCGGCGCCGAAGTAGTCGTCGAGCACGGCGTCGAGCGAGAGGGTGGGGCGGTCGTCGTCGGGCTCCCACTCGGTGAAATGGCCGAGCACGACGCCCCCGAGGCGCTCCAGGATTCCGGCCAGCCGGAGCTGGGCCAGCAGCCCATCGATGCGGTAGGGTAGCTCGCCGACTTCTTCGAGGAAGAGGATCGCGCCGCTGAGGTCGGGCAGGTAGGGCGTGCCGACGAGCCGGGCCACCAGCGTCAGGTTGCCGCCGAGGAGGACGCCCTCGGCGGCGCCGGGGCGCAGCGGGTGCAGCGGCTCGCCCCGCGGCCCGGTGAGCGGGTCGAGCACGGCGCCGCCGGCCACCTGCCAGAACTGGGCCTCCGCCGCCGCGTCCATCACGCCCCACTCGACGGCCGCCATCGGGCCGGCGAGGCCGCGCCAGCCGGCATTCCGGTGGAGGGCGAGGTGGAGCGCCGTCACGTCGCTGTAGCCCACGAGCAGCTTCGGGTGGCGGCGGGCGGCGGCGTAGTCGAGGTCGGGCAGCAGGCGGAGGGTGCCGTAGCCGCCGCGCACGCAGACGAGCGCCCGCACGTCGTCTCGGCGGAGGTAGCGGTTGATCTCGTCCAGCCGGTCGGCGTCGGGGCCGGCGAGGTAGCCGTGGGCGTCGATGGTGCTGCGGCCGACCTCGACGCGGCAGCCCAGCGCCTCCAGGCGTGCCACGCCGCGCGGCAGCGCCTCCGGGTCGGTGGGGAGGCTGGCCGGCGCGATGATGGCGACCGTATCGCCAGGGGTCAGAGGGGGCGGTAGAGGCACGTCGGGCGCGGCAGCGCGGGTTTAATGGGCGTGGCGCCAGTAGAGTCCGGCGGCGAGGGCGGCGGCGGCGGTCAGCAGCAGGGCGGGGGCCGCGCCGAACCGGGCGTGCAGCGCCGGCAGCCCGGCTGCGATGAGCCCGGCCAGCACGCCGGCGAGGGCCGCCGCGGCGGCGACTACGAGCAGCGCCGTGCCGACCGTCCGGCGGAGGGGGGGCGTGCCGGTCGTCCGGGGATACGGGAGGGGCGAAGCCAGGGGAGGCAGGCCCGCTTCCCCGGGCCGGGTCTGCATCGTCTCGATGCGGTCCGTGAGGTGATGGAGCCGGTAGGCTGCGTCTCTGAAGTTCGGAGCTGGGGCGTCGCGGAGGGCGCTCGCCGCGTCCGGGAGGGCGTCCAGCGCGGCGGCCGTCGCACGTAGCTCCTGCACAACCTCGGCGCGGACAGTCTGGAGGGCGCGTCCTTCGGCATCCTGCTGGGCGAGGGCATCGGCGGCGGCCTCGGTATCGTCCAGCACGGCCTCGACGAGGCGGTAGAGGAGGTAGCCGGCGCCGTGCTGGCGTGTGCGCCCCTGCTCGTCGCGCAGCCGCTGCCGTACGCCGTCGAAGGCGTCGCTCGCCTGCTCCTCGACGCTGATGACCCACGTAGGCCCGGCCAGCAGGCTCACCTGCTCGCTGCGCGGCGGCCCCGCGCCGGCGTGCCGCAGGCGCCGCAGGAGCACGCACAGGCATCCGCCGAGGGCCTCGGTGCGGGGGTGGCCTCCCGGGCGGACCACGTTTTGGATCACGAGCGGGTGGATCCCGAAGCGCTCGCCGAGCCGTTCGAGCAGGCCGGCGTCGTGGCTCCCGTCCAGGTGGATCCATCCGGTGGAGGGGCGGACGAGCACGGGGTAGACGGCCTTCGGGTAGGGCGCTACGTATTCGTCGTAGCGCGTGCCGTCGAACTCCAGGACGGTGATCGTGACGGGGCGGCTGCCGGCGTCGGAGGGTGGGAGGGGGGTGCGCTCGTGCCGGCGCGTGGAGACGGGGAGGGGCATGGCGGGGTCAGGGCCGGGGGTGCGCGTCGCCGTCCTCCGCAGGGTTCTCCGCAGGGTCCTCCGGCGGCATCGCCGGCGGCATCGCCGGCTCCGGCGCGGCGGGCGGCGGCACCGCCGGCGAGGCCGTCGTCTGCTTCCGCAGCGTCTTGACTTCCTTGCGATGCTTGAACCGGCTGGGCAACATCGCCAGAGTGCCGACGACCACGCCGAGCACGAAGGTGACGATGAGCACGAGCGCCGTCGAGCCCGTCACGTCGAACGGCCCGAAGCGGATGTCCACGGGGTCCGGGTTCTGGAGCGCGAAGACGACGGCGAGGACGGCGAGCAGGAGGGAGAGGACGAGGGTGAAGCGCATCGGGCGGCGGGGGTTGGTGAGGGTGAGGGCAATATACGCGCCCGGGGGCGTCAGGGCACGGCCTCGCCGGTGGGTGCGGCGGCGCCCACGCGGCGGCCCTTCCAGGCCACGTGCCCCGTCCAGTGCGCCACGGCCGAGTCGATCTGTTGCAGCGCGCCGAGGGCATAGGAGAGGGGCGCCAGGGCGGTGAGCCAGAGCGGGAACCGCCCCAGGCGGTCCGTGACGAGCTTGAGCCCGTAGAGCGAGAGGAGGAACCAGAGGCTGAAGAAGGGCGCGAGGACGAACGTGAACAGGTAGAGCGGCGCCAGCACGAAGAACAGCGGCACGCGCCCGCCGAGGATCAGATAGGCGTTCTTGCGGAAGCCGCGCCAGGCATCGCCGAGGTCGCGGTACATATGTATGGCCACGTCGTCGTGGAGGTCGGCCAGCACGGGGGTCATGCCGCGCGCTTTGAGATAGCGGCCGATGCGGACGTCTTCGAGGACCTCGTCGGGGTGGGCCTCGTGCGGCTCGTGGTGGTGGTAGGCGTCGGCCGAGATCATCCAGCACTGGCCGTTGAGCGCGCCGAGCGAGGCCAGCGGCAGCCGCCGCACGAGGGGCCACGGCAGGCCGGTCAGGATGGCGTTAGGCACGAGGCTGACGACGAGGCGCCCGCCGCCGCGCAGGCGCGTCAGGCCCGTCAGCACGGCGCCGTCGGGGGCGCCGGCGAGGCGATCGGCGAGGCGCCGGAGGGCGTCGGGGCGGAGCAGCTCGGCGTCGGCGTCGAGGAAGAGATAGCGTGCGCCACGGGCCTCACGCGTGGCGCGGTAGAGGGCGTGCACCTTACCCACCCACCCCGGCGGCGGGCCTTCCCCCCGGAGCCCACGAATCCGGGCGTCCTGCGCCGCCGCCTCGGCCACGACGCGCCCGGTGCCGTCTTCGGAGCCGTCGTCGTAGACGAGCACCTCGAAGCCCGGATAGTCCTGCGCGCGGAGCGTGGGGAGCAGGCGCCGGAGGTTCTCCTCCTCGTTGCGCGCCGGGATGAGCACGGAGAGCGCCGGGTACGCCGCCGCCCGCCTCCGCTGCCGCCGCAGGTAGACGACGTTGCCGAGCAGAATCAGCCAGTGCACGGCATGGACGGCGGCGAGGAAGAGGGTCATGGGGGGTGCGGAGGTATGGGGGTAGGAGGGTAGGGAGGTTGGAGGATCGACCCTTCCTGCCCCCGCACCCCCTCTCTCTCTTTCTCACGGCGGGTCGAGGAGGAAGGTGCGGTAGAGAGGCGGGGGCCGGGTGGCCAGAAGCTCCGCCTTGAGCGCGGCGGCGGGGCCGGCGCGGTCGAGCTTGGTGAGGGCATACCAGACCCACAGGCGGGCCTCCGTCATCGAGACGCCGCGGTCCGGGGCGCGGGGCAGCACGTCGCAGAGGCGGCGGAAGCGCGCGAGTGCGCCTTCGCGGTCGCGGCCCATCAGCGGCGGGCTGAAGAGCAGCGTCTGGCCCTCGATGAGGAGGACGAACGGGTCGTCCGGGTCGAGCAGGCGGGCGGCCTCGATCAGCCGCGCCGCGCGCAGCCCGTACTTCGGCACGTGGAGCACGGAGGTGGTCATCACGCGGTACCCCCAGAGGCCGGAGAGCAGCGCCAGCTCGCGAGCCGTCGGGGCCTGGAGGTCGGAGGGTAGGCCGTCGAGCAGGGCGGCATCCTGGGTGAGCGGATAGAGGCGGTAGCGGATCAGCAGATCCAGCTCGCGGCTCTCGGCGCGCTCCAGCATCCGGCGCAGCGCCGCGGCATCCTGCGCGGCGTAGTACGTCTGGGTCGAGTCGACGAGGGAGGGCGGAGTAGCAGCGCGCGCGCGGGCGGCAGACGGCATGGCACTGACGGCGAGCAGAACGACCAGGAGCACCGCCGTGAGGATCCGGGGCGGCCGGGAGGCGGCTATGAGGAAGGAGGGGTGCATGCAGCGGTTCGTCCGAGATCG
>JAWWAN010000110.1:0-8912 GCA_033721675.1 Rhodothermales bacterium
CTCCGAAGGCCCCGATGTCGGCCAGCACGCCGGGCGTAAACGTCGAGCGCACGAGCGGCTTGATGCGGCGTACGGTCTCCTCGCCCGCCTCGATGTCTACGCCGGCCTCACGGTAGGTGGTCATGGCTCTGGTCCGGATCGATTCTCAGGGTGCGCCGGTGGCGGGCCGCCGGGGTGGCCGCCCACGCCCGGCAAGATACGCGCGGCGGCGGGCCGCCGTCCTGGAAGTCCGCGTTAAACTTGGGGCGCCCCGCCGGGCTCACCGCCCTGCGGTATGCTTCCCGACGAGCGCCTGGAGGCGGACCCGGAAGCGGCGCACCGACGAGAGCTGCACCGGCCGCGACCATACGTCGTAGCCCCGGCGCTCGACCTCCCCGATCACTTCCAGGCCGCCGAGCCACCACCGGTTGAAGGCCCGCCGCTGCCATCCCCCGAGGTCTTTGGCGAGTTCCTGGCCCTGCCCGTACGCATCACGGATCCGTACGGCCTGCTTCCAGAGCACTTTCCGAACGGGCTCCGAAACCCGGCCGGCCTTGAGCTCCAGCTGCCGGGCGCCGGTCTGCTGCAGGTCTTCCAGAGCGATGAACAGGCGGTCCTCGGCGAGGTCGTCGGGGAGGCGGACGAGCCGTCCGGTGAGAAAGAAGGCCCGCGCCATCTCATCGACCGGCTTCTGTTGCCATGCCCCGGTGGCGCCTCCGAGGTGGGCGAGCAGGCGCGCATGGGACCCGGCCCACCGCTGGACGAACGCGTTGAGCTCTGCCGTGGTATCGAACCGGATGGGACCCAGCCAGCGGACGGACGCGCCGACCTGCTCGCCGAGCCATTCCGTAGGGAGGGCGTGCTCGCGGCAGGCCGCCTGGGCCGCCTCGGCTACCGCGCGCGGCACGATGCTCACCGCCTCGCCGCGCGCCGCGCGCTGCTGTTCCTCGCGGATCCACGCCTCGAAGCCCGACGCCGGGGCCGCGTCGATGTCCGGGTGATAGAGGTTCAGGTGCCAGTCCCACAGGGCCTGTGCCGCGCCAGCGAGCGGCGTCGGCCAGGCATCGGGAGCAAAAGGATTGGGAAGCGGCGCGGCGGGGTCGGCGGGCATGGACGGCGGAAGGATCGCGAAGGAGGGCGGGCGCAGGATAGGAAATCCGCCGCTTTCCCCCAAGCCCTTCCGGCTTCCCGTGCCTGACGGTAAGCTACGGCGAGCCTTCCCTCAGGGCGTGTGGTCCGCGTCGCGCCGCCATGGAGGAGCCTCTTTGCGCAGGAAGGCATCGACGCCGGCCCGGCAGTCGTCCGTGCCGCGCGCGAAGGCATTGAGCTGGATGGCGTGGGCCAGCGCCTCGTCCAGCCCCATCCCCGGGATGGATGCCAGCAGCCGCTTGGTGAGGGTGACGGCCGTCCCGCTCGTCTCCGTCGCGATCCCGCGCGCGAGCGCCGCGACCGCGTCGTCCAGCGCATCGGGCGGGACGGCGCGGGTGATGAGCCCGATGCGGGCGGCCTCGGCAGCGTCGATGAGATGCCCGCGCAGCATCAGGTCGCGCGCGGCGGCCTCGCCCAGCTTGCGCAGCACGAAGACGGACACGATGGCGGGCACGAAGCCGAGCCGGACTTCCGTGAAGCCGAGCTTCGCCGGCTCCACCGCTACGGAGAGGTCGCAGACGGCGGCGAGCCCGCACCCCCCCGCAATCGCGTGCCCGTTGACCTTCGCGATGACAGGCTTGGGATGCCGGTAGAGCTCGGCGAAGAGCCCGGCGAGGTGCGCAGAATCGGCCGCGTTGTCCATCGGGCTGGCGGTGCGGAGGGCTTCGAGCGCGGCGAGGTCGGCACCGGCTGAGAACACGGTGCCGGCACCCGTCAGCACCAGCACGCGCACGGCGTCGTCGCTGGCGGCGGTGGCGAGCGCCTCGCGGAGCGCGGTGACGAGCGCGGCGTCGAGGGCGTTGCGCTTCTCCGGGCGGTTCAGCGTCAGGGTCGCCACCCGGCCTTCCACAGCATATCGGAGGAGATCGCTCATGGTCTCGGGTCGGTTGATCTGGATTCCGGATGATACGGCGCGCGGCCCATCCTTTCGGCAGGCCGGGCTTCTCTCCTGCTGGATGGACGCTCACCGGCCCTCCGCCCGGATCATGAATCGATAGACCGGCCAGAGCGTGCGGACGGCGCCGAGGACATGGCGGACGAGCGCGCCACGCCACGCCACCACGTCGGCTCGGGGGAAGCGGCAGCGCAACCAGAGGTCGTCGGCGCGCAGCAGGCCCTCTGGGACCGCGCCGAGCGGGGCGTCGGCGCGGCCGTGGCGGGCAGCCGCACCGCTGCCGGTCCGCCAGGCGAGCCAGCAGGCTTCTTGCAATAACGGATTCACCAGATCCAGGAATCGGGCCGGCTCGTCGTGGATCCGGGCGCGCACGGCTTTCACCAGCGGCCGGGCGTACCCCCCCACGAAGACGCCCACCTCGAACCCTTCCGGGCGGATGCTGTGGGCCAGTTGCACATCCGTCAGGCGCTTCAGGCCGGGGCGGTAGAACGCCATCCAGAGGTGATGATGGCAACCACCGGCCCCGAAGTCATTCTTGAGCAAGCGGCTGAACACATTGCGTTCGGTCTCCAGGTCGAGCCGGTTGGGCAACACCCAGTTGACGGCCAGGTCGTCCCGGTATCGCTTGAAGGGATCCGTGAGGTAGCGGCGGACGGCCTCTTTTTCTTTCCGGTATTGCTCGATGTGCGGCTCGGCGCGCAGGCGGTCCAGGACGGCGAACGCCTCCTCACCGAACCCGTCGAACGACAGGTCGAGCCCGTCGGGGATCACCAGCGAATCGGCGTCCAGCGCGGACGGGGGTACGGTCTCGGGGTCCAGCATCGGCAGGGAGAACTACGCGTGGGATGCGCCTCTACGCCCGCACCCCGCCGGCGGTTCGGAGCCGCGCTTCAGCCCAGGTCGAGGAGAGCGCCGCGAAGCGCCTCGGCCGTCGGAGACAGCGCCTCGGCGTGCACGGGGTGGTCCCATAGACGCGCCAGACGCGCCGGCCGCGAAGGCTCCACGCCGAGGGCCTCCCGGACGGTCTCCGGAAACTTGGCCGGGTGCGCCGTGGCGAGTACGACGGCCGGCCGCGAGCGCCCCGCGCCCCGCCGTCGTACGGCTTCGAGCCCGACGGCCGTGTGGGGATCCGCCACGTACCCGGTGGCCTCGTAGACCCGCTGCATCGAGGCCCGCGTCTCGGCGTCACTCACCCGGGCGCCCTGGACCCACGTGCGGAGCCGGCCCTCGGGCAGGAGCGCGCGCAGCCGCTCGAAGTTACTCGGCACGCCCACGTCCATCGCGTTCGAGAGCGTCCGCACCGAGGCGGGTTGCGCGGTCGAAGGGCCGCCGGCCAGAAACCGAGGGAAGAAGTCGTTGGCGTTGTGCGCGGCGACGAACCGCTCCACCGGCAATCCGCCGAGCGCCGCCATCACCCCCCCGTGAGGTTGCCGAGGTTGCCGCTGGGCACGCACACGGTGGCCGCGTCGAACCCACCCTGCGCGACGGCCTCGACGTAGTACAGCATCTGCGGCAGCAGGCGCCCGATGTTGATCGAGTTCGCGGAGGAGAGATGCCGGAGGGCGGGGTCTACGAAGGCCGCTTTCACCATGCGCTGGCAGTCGTCGAACGTGCCGTCGACGGCGAACGTGCGGACGCCGGGGCGCACGGCGACGAGCTGCCGCTCCTGCACGGCGCTCACCTGCCCCTTCGGATAGAGCAGCACCACCCGGATGCGGTCCTGGCCCGCGAAGCCGTCAGCGACGGCGCTGCCGGTGTCGCCGGAAGTCGCGACGAGGATCGTCAGGCGTCGGTCCGTGCCCTGGAGGAAGTGGCCCATCAGGCGGGCCATGGTTCGCGCCCCGAAGTCTTTGAACGAGAGCGTCGGCCCATGGAACAGTTCGAGGACGTGCACGCCGTCCCACTCTCCTCCGCGGAGCGGTACGAGGGGTACCGGGAACGAGAGGGCGTCCTCCACGAGCGGCCCCAGCGCGGCCTGCGGGATCTCCGGCGTGAGCCAGCGGGCCAGCACGCGCCGCCCGCGCTCGGGGAAGTCGATGGCGGGGTCCAGGGCGCCCGGCGGCAGGGCGGGGATGTGTTCCGGCACGTAGAGGCCGCCGTCCGGGGCGAGGCCCCGCAGCAGCGCCTCCCGGAACGGCACAGGGGGACCGCCCCGCGTGCTCACGTAGCGCGGGGCGTGGTCAGGCCGCATCGTTCATCCCCTCGTCCTGGCGCCGCACGCCGCGCTCGTCGGCGTGCGTGGCGTGTGCGGTGGCTTCGATGCTGGCGGCGCGGCAGGCCGCCTCCATCGCCGAGGCGACGGTGCGGGCCGCGGCGTGCGTCTCGGCCGGCGCGAACATCGCCGGGCCGGAACCGGTGAGGGCGCAGCCGTACGCTCCGGCCTCCAGCGCTGCCCGCCGCACCGCATCGTAGCAGGGCACGAGCCGGGCGCGGACGGGCTCTACCAGCCGGTCTCGCATGATCTGCCGCCCCACCGTCTCCCAGTCGCCCGCGCGGAAGGCATCGACCAGAAAGGCGAGGTCGGCGGCGTTGGCCACGGCATCGGGTAGCGGCACGGAGCGCGGGAGCAGGCGGCGCGCCTCTTCGGTCAGCACCGCGAGGTCGGGCAGTAACAGGGCCACGTGGAGCGGGCGCGGCAACACGATCCGGCGGTACCGGGCCGGGTCGGAAGGATCGACCAGGACGAGCCCGCCCAGCAGCGCAGGCAATACGTTGTCGCCGTGGCGCGCGCCGGTGGCCGCCTCGCCGTCCAGCACGGCCTCTACCAGCTCGCTGCGCCGGAACGGCTCGCCGAGGAGCAGGTTGGCCGCCCACGCCCCGGCGACCGCGCTGGCCGACGAACCCCCGATGCCGGAGCCCAGCGGGATGCCTTTCTGCACGTGGAGGTGCAGGCCCCGCTCCACGCCCGCGCGCCGCAGCACCGCCGCCGCTGCGCAAGCCGCCGTATTGCGGTCTGGATCGGCCGGCACCGCACCCCCCTCCACGGTCACCTGGACTCCGGGCGTCTCACGCCACCGGCCCTCCACCACGTCGCCAAACCCGCCGATGCAGAGGCCGACGGCGTCGAAGCCGGGGCCGAGGTTCGAGAGCGAGGCCGGGCCGTGGACGCGGACGGACGAGCGAGAAGACTCAGGCACGAGCAGCAGGGCGTGGCGGGGCCGCGCGGGGTTGGTGGATGGCGGGAGCGCCAAGATAGGGCCCACCGTCCATTCGAATGCAACCCGCCGCCCGCACCGGCTCTTCTACCCTTCGCCCAGAGCGATCTCGCCCTGCAGGAACGCCTCGGCCCGGCGCACCATCTGCGCGCTGCCGATGTAGAGGGGCGTCCGCTGGTGCAGCTTCTCGGGCTGGATGTCCAGGATGCGCCGGTGCCCGTCGGTGGCGAGGCCGCCGGCCTGCTCCAGCAAGAACGCCATCGGGTTGGCCTCATACATCAGCCGGAGCTTGCCGTTCGGGTTCTTGGAGGTGGCCGGGTAGATGTAGATGCCCCCCTTGAGCAGGTTGCGGTGGAAGTCCGCCACGAACGAGCCGATGTAGCGCGTCGTGTAGGGGCGGCGGGGTTCGTCGTGCGCGTCCTCCCGCTGCATCCACTTGATGTAGTCCTTGAGCCCTTCCTCGAACGAGTTGTAGTTGCCCTCGTTGATCGAGTACATCTGCCCGGTGGTGGGCGTGGTGATCTGCGGATGCGAGAGCAGAAACTCGCCGATGGACGGTTCGAGCGTGAACCCGTTGACGCCGTCGCCGGTGGTGTAGACGAGGATCGTCGAGGAGCCGTAGACCACGTAGCCGGCGGCCACCTGCTGGTGCCCCGGCTGGAGCGCGGCTTCCAGGGGCACGTCGTCTCGGTCGATGCCCTCGGGCAGGCGATAGACCGAAAAGATGGTCCCTACGGAGACGTTGACGTCGATGTTGGACGAGCCGTCGAGGGGGTCGAGCAGGACGATGTACTGGCCGTCGCTCTCGGAGTTGGTCGAGAGGGGGATGGCCTCGTTGTGCTCCTCGGAGCCGATCAGGCAGCACTCGCCGCCACGCCGGAGGGCGCGGACGATCTCCTGGTGCGCGAGGACGTCGAGCTTCTGCTGCACCTCACCCTGCACGTTAGTCTCGCCGGTGGTGCCGAGCACGTCCAGCAGACCGGCCCGCCGGATGTCCCGGTTGACGATCTTGGCGGCCACGCTGATGTCGCGCAGCAGCCGGGAGAAGGCGCCCGTGGCGTGGGCGAAGCGCGCCTGCTGGTTGATGATGAACTGCTCCAGGGTCATGAACCGACCCGGACTGAACGACTGTGCTTTCTCGACGACGGGGCTCATCAGGCTCTATCTGGGCGTAGGTGGATCGTTGGAGTACGACAAGATAGGAAAGATACGGCAGACCGGAAGCGCTTCCGTCGCCGCCTCCATGAAATGCCCGTGATTGCTCATCCAGAGAGCGACGGGTACCGCCGCCGCAGCGCATGTACGGTGGCGCGCGTATGTGGCGCCCCGGCGCCCTCCGCCTCCAGCTCGGCGGCGAGGCGCCGCAAGGCCGCCGGCGTGTCGACGTCGTACCACGGCGGCAGCACGGTGAGCCGCGCGCCGGCCCCCGCCGCCCGGCTCAGGGTCTGCTCGAAGACGGCGCCGTGGCTGTAGGCCATCCCCTCGAAGAGCTGCGGGAAGAAGTCGTTCATGCCGAGGAGGTAATACCCGCCGTCGTCGCTCGGGCCGAGGCAAACCGCGAGCGGCTCCGCCAGCGCCGCGAACGCCTGCCGGATGAAGGCGGACGGCAGCGTGGGATGATCGGTGCCGATGACGACGGCGCGCGGGTGCCCGGCGGCAAACGTCTCGACGAAGGCGTGCTGCATCCGCGCCCCCAGCCCATCCCCCTGCTGGCGATGCACCGACACGCCCGGGGGCACCATGCCGGAGGGCAGCGCGGCCCCGGACGGCGCCAGGTAGAGGCGCACCGCCACGCCGAGCGCCGCGTACTGATGCAGCGCATCCTGGAGGAAGGCGGCGTAGAGCGCCGCCGCCTCCTCCGCCGTCAGCAGCGCCGTCAGGCGGGTCTTGACCGCGCCGGGCTCGGGCGGTTTGGCGAAGACGATCAGCGCGTCCATCGAGGGCGGGTTCAACATCGGGCCGCGGCGGGCTCGGTGCCGCGCATCCGGCGCACGATGGCCGCGAGCCGGCCCACGGCGAAGTCGATCTCGTCCTCGGTGTTGGCGTGGCCGAGGGAGAAGCGCACCGTCGCGGCGGCCGTCGCGCGGTCGCGCCCCAGGGCCAGCAGGACGTGGCTCGGCTCGATGGCCCCGCTCGTACAGGCCGAACCCGCCGAGGCCATGATGCCCTCCATGTCGAGATTCAGCAGCAGCATCTCGCCGTCCAGCGCGTCCCCCCCATCGGCCGGAGGAAAGGAGACGTTCAGGATGTGCGGTGCGACGCGGGCGGCAGGGTCGCCGAGCGGGGTGTTGCACACGAACGCCTCGCCGAGCGCCCCGCGGAGCCCTCGGTAGAGCCGGTCGCGGAGCCCCGCGATGTGGGCAGCGCGTGCCGGGAGGTCTTCGCAGGCCAGGGTGAGCGCCTCGGCCAGCCCCACGATGGCCGCTACGTTCTCGGTGCCGCCGCGCCGCTTGCGCTCCTGTGCCCCCCCCTCCACGAGCGGCTGGAGGTCGGTGCCGCCGCGCACGTAGAGCACCCCGGCGCCCTTCGGCCCGTTGAACTTGTGCGCGGAGAGCGTGAGCAGATCCACCCCGAGGTCGTCTACGTCCAGCGGCGCGAGGCCGGGCGCCTGCACGGCGTCGCAGTGGAACGGGATGCCGGCGGCCCGGCACACGGCGCCCACGGCAGGCACGTCGGTACGGGCACCGGTCTCGTTGTTGGTGTGCATCAGCGAGACGAGGCCCACTTCTTCGTGGAGCACCCCCCGCACCTGCTCCGGGGTGGCCGCCCCCGAGGAGCCGGGGTCGAGGATCGTCACCGGGCGCCCGGCCGCTTTCAGCGCCTCGGCAGGCCGCAGGACGGCCTCGTGCTCGGCGGCGGAGGTCACCACCTCGCCCCCTCCAGAAGCGCCCTTCACCGCGAGGTTGTCGGCCTCCGTACCGCCACTGGTGAAGACGATCTCGCCCGGCTCGGCGCCCAGCAGGGCCGCCACCCGCTCCCGGCTCTCCTCTACCGCGAAGCGCGCCCGCCGCCCGAGCGCATGGACCGACGACGCGTTGCCGTACGCCTCCTTCAGAAACGGCGTCATCGCCTCGAAGACCCGGGGGTCGAGCGGCGTGGTGGCGGCGTGGTCGAGATAGACGCGGCGCATACGAGGGCGGGGTTCTGCAGGGTCGGTGGCGCCTGGTACGCCCACGCCGGCCGGATGTGTCCGCGTGCCCATCCCTCGCACGGGCGAAATCATCCTGTAATATGCGGCCTTCCCGCGTCCGTTTGACGATCAAAAGCAGAGCTGAATCGTTCTGTCTCTGTCTGTGCGGGATTGCCCGCACACGATCCGCTCGATCCGATTCCCACACCCTCTCGATACCATGGATAAACTCGTCGTCGATGGCGGCCAGGCGCTGCGCGGCACGCTCCGCGTGAGCGGCTCGAAGAACACCGCCCTCCCGCTGATGGCTGCTGGACTGCTGGCCGAGGGCACGACCACGCTCACCAACATTCCCGATCTGAAGGACGTGACGACGTTCGCGCACGTCCTCCGCATCGCCGGCGCCGCCGTCCGGTTCGACCGCGACGCGCACCAGCTCGTGATCGACGCCTCCGACGTCAACTTTCCGGAAGCACCGTACGAGCTCGTCAACAAGATGCGGGCGTCGTTCTACATGCTCGGCGCGCTGCTGGGCCGCTGCGGCGAGGCGCGCGTCTCGCTCCCCGGCGGCTGTGCCTGGGGCCCGCGCCCGGTAGACCTCCAC
>JAWWAN010000111.1:0-8826 GCA_033721675.1 Rhodothermales bacterium
GCGATGAGCAGGTGCGGCATCTTGGTGAGGTCCTGCAGGTAGACCTCGCCCTCGATGTTCTTGCCGAGCACCATCGGCAGCTCCATCTGGGCGTCCCTGAACTTGGCCGTCCCGATGACGTCGCGGATGCGGACGAGCTCGCGGTGGCGGTTCGGGATCTCGACGCCGATGGCGCTCTTGCCGGGGATGGGCGCGATCATGCGGATGCCGCGCGCGGCGAGGGCCATCGCGAGGTCGTCCTCCAACGCCGTGATCCGGCTGATCTTGACGCCGGGGGCGGGCGTCAGCTCGTAGAGCGTGACGGTGGGGCCGACGACGGCGTTGATGTCGACGATCTCGATGTTGTACGTGGCGAGCTTTTCGAGGAGGAGCTGCTTGTTGTCCTCCAGCTCGTCGTAGTCGATGCCGGCCTCGCCGTCCTCGGGTTCGTCGAGCAGGTCGACCGGCGGGAACGCGTAGGGCACGGTCGGGTCCACGGCCTCTTCGGTGTGGTCGAGCACATCGGCCTTTTCCTCCTCGACGCGCTCGCGCACGGTCAGGGCGATGTCGCGCGGCTCGTCGGCCGGCGCCGGCGCAGGCCGGGGGGGCGGGGCCGGCGGGCGGGCGGCGGGCGGCGGGGCGGCCTCGTGGTCTCCCCGTAAGTGGTCGTTGAGGGGGGGCTCATCGAGCGCGTCGGGGGGCGGGGGGACGGGCGCGCGGGGGCGTGGCGGCGGCGCTTCGGCGGCGGGGCGCGGGGCGGGCTTCGCGGCGGTCCGGCGTTCGGCGCGGGCGGCCTCGCGGCGCTCCTGGTCGAGGCGGCGGTCGCGCTCGGTGCGGTCGCGTTCGCGCTGCTCGGCCAGCACGCGGCGGCGCTCGGCGCGGGCCTGGCGGCGCTCGGCCTGATGGGCGCGGAACCGGCCCCAGCCCTCGGCGAGGCGCGTGCGGAGCGCCAGGAACCCCGCCTCCAGCCGCTCGACGGGCGGCTGCACGTCGCGGTCGAAGACGACGAGCGCGGTCAGCAGCAGCAGCAGCAGCAGGATGACGAACGAGCCGACGGCGCCCAGCACCTGCCGCATCCACGCGGCCAGCCCGGCCCCGACGGCCCCGCTCCACGCCCCGAGGTCCTGTTCGAGCGCGATGCCGAACCATCCGATCATCGCCGCGATGAGGAAGGCTCCAGCGAGGATCAGCACGGACCGGCGCGGGAGGTAGGCGGTGGGCTTGTGGCGGAACGTGACGTAGCCCCACGCCATGAGCAGGCCGCAGAGCAGCAGCGCCGTATAGCCCAGAAAGCCGGCCACGAGGGCCTGCGCGAGGGCCGCCCCGACGAGGCCGAGGGCGTTCCCGGCGTGCGTGCGGCCGGGGTGCAGGGCGGCCTCCAGCGAGAACTGCCGTGCCACCTCGGCGTCGGCGGGGTCGTAGGTGACGAGCGCCAGCCCGACGAGCGCGGCCACGGCCATCAGCAGCAGCCCCAGGATCTCCCGCTTGCGCTCAGCCGAGAGCAGCGGCGCCCCGGTCTTCTTCTTCGCGGACGCCTTACGGCGCCGCTTCGTCGTCGTCTTCGCCATGGCCCTCAACTGCCGTCCAAGTGCTGCCGGTACCCGCTGCGTGCGTAAACTACGATACGGCCCGCCGCAAATCCACGCGCGGGGGGCTACTCCGCCTCCTCGCCGGCGAGGTACGCATCCAGGGCCTCGATGAACCCTTCGATGCGCGCCCGCAGCTTCGCGGGGTCTTCGTCGAAGGTCAGCGCGGTGCCGTCGGGGTCGAGCGCGGGGCGGGCTTCGAGGGCGGTGAGGCGCTCGTGGAGCGCCCGGTTCTCCTCGCGCAGCCGCTCCAGCTCGCGGGCGGCCTGCCGGATGTGGTCGCGCAGCCGTTCGAGCGAGGGCAGCCCCTTGATGCGGACGGCCCCCTGCGGCATCTCGTCGTCCGGTGCGTCCCCGCCGTCCTGCAGGGGTTCCGTATCGGGTACTTCGGCCATGGAGAGCGATGCGATCGGTGAACGGGCGAGGCGATCGGGCGGGGAGGGCGCTCCGGCGCGATGCCTCCGCAATATACAGCGCGGCGGGAGAAACGTGAAGAGGGCCGGGGAGGCCCTGCCCCCGGCGCTCAGCTCCGGAGGATGGCGCCGTGCGCGGCCTGCAGCCGGCGCAGGATGGCTGCCACGGCGTCGTTGACCTCCTCGTCGGTCAGCGTGCGCTCGGCGCCGAAGCGGAGCGCGAAGGCGATGCTCTTGCGGCCCTCCTCAATGTGCTCGCCCTCGTAGAGATCGAACACGTCGGCCTCACGCAGCAGCGGCGCGCCGGCCTGCCGGATCGTGGCGAGCATCGGCCCGACGGCCTCGTCGCGGCGGACCACCACGGCGAGGTCGCGGTCTACCACGGGGAAGCGGCTGACGGGGGTGTAGGTCTGCAGGAGGTGCGGCGCGGCCAGCCGGGCCAGCACGCTCCAGTTCAGCTCGGCGAAGAAGGCGGGCGCCTTCAGGTCGTAGGCGTCGGCCATGGCGTCGCTGAGCCGCGCGAGGACGCCCACCGGGACGCCGCCGGCGTGGACGGCGAGGTGGTGCGCCGTGGCGGGCGTGGCCTCGTACACGGGCTCCAGGCGCACGGCGGGCAGGCCCAGGCGCTCCAGCAGCGCCTCGACGTCGCCCTTGAGGTCGAAGAGGTCGGCTGTGCGCGGGCTGTGATCCCAGGCGCGGGGCGTGGCGGGGCCGCTGAGGGCTACCAGCAGCGCTTCATGCTCGGCGTAGCCCGGCACGGGCACGTCGCCGCGGTCCGTGCGGTGGAAGACGTGGCCGAGCTCGAAGAAGCGCAGCGCCTCCTGGCCGTGGTTCGCGTTGAACTGCATCACGCGGAGCGCGCCCGGCAGCAGGCTCGGCCGGAGCGCCGCCATCTCCAGCGAGATCGGGTTGAGCGTCTCGACGACGGGGCCGTGGGCCGGGCCGGCGAGGGCGGCGAGGTTGAACCGCTCGGCCTCGTCGGTGCGGAGGAGGCTGTTGGTGTAGATCTCGCGGTAGCCGCGCCCCACCATCAGCGTCCGCAGGCGCAGCTCCAGCGCGGCCTCGGGCCGGCCGCGCGGCGTCTGGCTCGGCAGCGGCGTGTGCGTGGGCGCCGGGATCCGGTCGAACCCGTAGATGCGGGCGACCTCCTCGATCAGGTCGATCTCGCGCTCGACGTCCGGGCGGTACGTGGGCACGCGCACGCGCAGCACCGGCTCGACGGCCACGGTCTCGGGCGTGCGGCCCTCCATCAGCTGCTCGGCGATCACGTCGAGCGGTTCCTCTTCCTCGACCTCAAAGCCGAGCGCGGTGAGGATCCGCACGGTGTCTTGCTCGGGCACGGCCACGCCCAGGATCCGCTCGATGCGGGCGAGGCGCAGGGTGAGGGTGCGCGGCTCGGGCGGCGCCGGGTGGGCGTCCACCATGCCGGAGGCGACCCGGCCGCCGCCCAGCTCGGCGATGAGCTGCGCGGCCCGCGCCGCCGCCCACACCTGGCCGTCGGCGTCCACGCCGCGCTCGAAGCGGTACGAGGCGTCGGTCATCATCCCGAGCGCGCGGGCGGTCTGGCGGGTGATCGAGGGGTCGAACCAGGCGCTCTCGATCAGCACGTCCGTCGTGGCGTCCGTCACCTCGGAGTTCTCGCCGCCCATGATGCCGCCGATGGCGACGTCGCGCTCGGCGTCGGCGATCATCACGGCGCCCTCGGGCAGGGTGTGCTCCTTGCTGTCGAGCGTGGTGAAGCGCTCGCCGCCCGCGGCCTGCCGCACGAGGATCTTCGCCCCGGCGATCTGCGCGAGGTCGAAGGCGTGGAGGGGCTGGCCGCACTCGTACATCACGTAGTTGGTCACGTCCACCACGTTGTTGCGGGGGCGCAGGCCCACGGCCGTCAGCCGCTGCTTCAACCACGCCGGCGACTCCCCGACGCGGACGCCGCGCACGACGAGCGCCACGTACCGGCGGCACGCCTCCGGGCAGTCGATCTCGACGGTCACGGCCTCGGCGGCCTCGCCGCCCGGCTCGGGCAGCGCCACCTCCGGCACGAGCAGCGGCAGGTCCTGCTTCGCCGCCACGTCCCGCGCCACGCCGAGGTGGCTGGTGGCGTCCGGGCGGTTGGGCGTGATGACGAGGTCGAGGACGGCATCGGCCGCCGGGATGCTGCGCGCGGCGAGGTAGTCCGCGAACGGGGTGCCGGGCGCGGCGTCGGCCTCAAGCACGAGGATGCCGCTGTGGTCGTCCGAGAGGCCCAGCTCGTCTTCGGAGCAGATCATCCCGTTCGAGGTCTCGCCGCGCAGCTTCGCCTTCTTGATCGTGACGGGCACGCGCCGCGTGGGGTCGTTGCGGTCGGGGAGGAGGAGCGTGGTGCCGACGGTGGCGACGGGCACCTTCTGGCCTTCCGCCACGTTCGGCGCGCCGCACGCGATCTGCACGGGGGCGCCGTCGCCCAGGTCCACGTCGCAGAGCGTCAGCCGGTCTGCATTCGGGTGCGGGCGCACCCGGCGGACGTGGCCGACGACGACGCCGTCGAGCGCGGTGCCGAGGTGCTCGATCCCTTCGAGCTCCAGCCCCGTCAGCGTCAGCGCCTCGCCCAGCGCCTCGGGCGTGAGGTCGTGCTCTACGTACTCCTTGAGCCAGCTATGGGAGATGTTCATGGTCGGTCAGGTAGAGAGTATGGGCGATGCATGCATCGCCCGTACAAGGCGGTGATCGGGCGCGCGCCGTGCCCGTACGAGGCGGTGATCCAGCGCGCCGTGCCTGAGGGGGCGGTGCGCTGGAATGCGCTTGAGGGCTAGAACTGGTCGAGGAAGCGGACGTCGTTCTCGAAGAACGCGCGGATGTCCGCGACGCCGTAGCGGCGCATGGCCTGGCGCTCCACGCCCATGCCCGCCGCGTAGCCCGTGTACCGCTCCGAGTCGATGCCGCAGGCTTCGAGGACGTTCGGGTCCACCATGCCGCAGCCGAGGATCTCCATCCAGCGGCCGCCGCCGGGGAGCGCGGGGTCCTCCACCCACACGTCGGCCTCGGCGCTGGGCTCGGTGAAGGGGAAGAAGCTGGGCCGGAAGCGCAGCACCACGTCGTCCCCGAAGAGGGCGCGGGCGTAGGTGTAAACGAGGTGCTTGAGGTCGGCGAAGGTCACGCCCTCGTCCACGCACAGCACCTCCACCTGGTGGAAGAGGCAGTACGACTTGTACGTGATGGCCTCGTTGCGGTAGACGCGGCCCGGCGCGATGATGCGGAATGGCGGTTCGTTCGCCTCCATCACGCGGATCTGCACGGGCGACGTGTGGGTGCGCAGCAGCACGTCCTGCGCTGCGCCCTCGGGCTTGGCGATGAAGAGCGTATCCTGCATGTCCCGCGCCGGATGGTCCGGGGGGAAGTTGAGCGCGGTGAAGTTGTGCCAGTCGTCCTCCACCTCGGGCCCATCCGCCACCTGGAAGCCCAGGCGTTCGAAGATCTGGACGAGGTCCGTGAGGGTCTGCGTCAGCGGGTGCGTCGAGCCGGTGAAGGCCCTCCGGCCGGGGAGGGTGAGGTCCACGCGCGCGCGATCGCCGCCGTCGTCGGTGCGGAGGCGCTGCTGGGCGTCGTCGAGGCGGCGCTGGGCACGCTGCCGGAGGGCGTTGAGGCGCTGCCCGACGGCGCGGCGCTCCGAGGCCGGCACCTCGCGGATGCGCTTGAAGAGGGCCGTGACGGTGCCGCTGCGCTGCCCGAGGAACTGCACGCGGAACGCCTCGGCCTCGTCCTCCGTGCCGATCGCGTAGGCGTCGATCGCGCGTTCGAGGGCGTCGATCTCCTGGTCGAGTTCAGCTACCGTTTCCATCGGGGTGTCCTGGGGTGTGAGGGAGGGTCAAAAAAAATCCCGCCGGGCCTGTCGGTGCAGACAGGGGCGGGATTTCGAGAGCAGCCGGTGCGCGCGCACCGGGACCTTCAGCGCCCCTGCTCGGGAAACGCGAAGGTAAAAAATCGAGGGCCGGTGCGGGCGTGCATGGCTGCCTGGGGAGGGGTGGTGAAGCGCTACTTCACGTGGTCGACGACCTTCGAGAAGGCCTGGGGATCGTGCACGGCGAGGTCGGCGAGGACCTTGCGGTTGAGCGCGACGTCCGCCTTGCGCAGCTTGCCCATGAGCTGGGAGTACGTGGTGCCGTTGAGGCGGGCGGCGGCGTTGATGCGCGTGATCCAGAGCCGCCGGAACTGGCGCTTCTTCGTGCGGCGGTCGCGGTAGGCGTACTGGAGGCCCTTCTCGACGGCGTTCTTCGCCACCGTGTAGAGCTTGCTGCGGCTGCCCCAGTAGCCCTTCGCCATGTTCAGCACTTTCTTGCGGCGGCGGCGCGAGGCCACTCTATTCGTTGCGCGAGGCATGATCGACTACAGTTTGCGTGGTTCGTATTCGGCGGGTGCAGAGCGCCGGGCGCCCTACTTGCCCCCCAGGAGGCGCTTCATGCGCTTCTCGTCGGCCGCGTCCACGAGGGTCTGCTTGCCGAGCTTGCGCTTGCGCTTCTGCGACTTCTTGGTCAGGATATGGTTGGCGAACGCCTTCTCGCGCTTGAGCCGGCCGCTGGCCGTCCGCTTGAAGCGCTTCTTGGCGCCGCTGTTGCTCTTCATCTTGGGCATGACTACACCTGGTTGAGCCCGGTGGACGATACGGGGCCTTAGTAAACAGGGAAAAAAAAGAGGCGTTCCACGAGGGATCGCCCCTTTCGGCGGCCGGAGGGCCTGCGTTCAATGCGCGAAAATACGCCGTGGCGGGCGTAATCCGCAAGATGTACGGCACCCGCGCGCGCCCGCCGGCATGGAATTTCCGGTGAAGTCGAGGGCGGCGGCGGCCTACTTGGGTTTGTGCGGGGCCAGGATGGTGGTCATCCGGCGGCCCTCCATGCGCGGGGCCTGGTCGATCTTGGCGATGTCCTGCAGCTCCTCGATGAAGCGGCGGAGCATCTCCATGCCCTGGTCCTTGTAGATGATGTCGCGGCCGCGGAACTGGACGTAGGCGCGCACCTTGTTGCCGTCTTCGAGGAATTCGCGGGCGTGCTTCGCCTTGAAGTCGAAGTCGTGCGTGTCCGTGCGGGGCCGGAAGCGGATCTCCTTGAGCTGGGCCTGGTGCTGCTTCTTCCGCTGCTCCTTCTCGCGCTTCTGCTGCTCGTACCGGTACTTCCCGTAATCCATGATCTTACAGACCGGTGGATCAGCGCCCGGCGCGATCTCTACGAGGTCCAGCTCCTGCTCGGCGGCCATCTGGAGGGCTTTCTCGACGGGGTAGATCCCGTGGTTGCCCTTGGGGTCGACCACGCGCACCTCGGTGGCGCGGATCTCCTCGTTGATGCGGGTTCGGTCTCTAGCGATGGGACTTTCTCGTCGTCTGGTGATGGGTGACAAATGCGGGGTGGCGCGGAGTATACTATCGTCCCGCCGCCCGTCAGGTTTCCCGCGCGTGAAACGGGGATGTGAAAGCTGGGCGCCTCACGCACCGTGCTGCTCGGCGTCGATCTCGGCGCGGAGCAGCTCGGCGAAGGCGTCGGTGGGCATCGCGCCCCGGTCCCCCTCGCCGTGGCGGCGCACCGAGACGGTGCCGGCCTCCTGCTCGCGCGCGCCCACGATGAGCATGTACGGGGTCTTCTGCAGCTCGGCGCCGCGAATCTTGTAGCCCACCTTCTCGTTGCGCACGTCCACCTCCACGCGGAAGCCGGCCGCGCGGAGCCGCGCACCGACCTCCTGCGCGTAGGCGTCGAAGTCCTGCCCGACGGGGAGGACGGCCACCTGCACGGGCGCCAGCCACACGGGGAAGTCGCCGCCGCAGTGCTCGATCAGGACGCCGACGAAGCGTTCGAGCGAGCCGAAGGGCGCGCGGTGGATCATCACGGGCCGGTGCCGCTCGTCGTCGGCGCCGACGTAGGTGAGGTCGAAGCGCTCGGGCAGGATGTAGTCCAGCTGGACGGTGCCGAGCTGCCACGCGCGGCCGAGGGCGTCCTTGACCATGAAGTCGAGCTTCGGGCCGTAGAAGGCGGCCTCGCCCTCCTCCTCGACGGCCTCCAGGCCCATCTCGGCGGCGGCCTCGCGGATGGCCTGCTCGGCGCGGTCCCACTGGGCGGGGTCGCCGGTGTACTTCTCGGGGTCGGCGGGGTCGCGGAGGGAGAGCTGGGCCTTGAAGTCGCGGAAGTCGAGCGCCTGGAGGACGGTCAGGGTGAGGTCGATGACGTTCTTGAACTCGTCCTTGACCTGCTCCGGGGTGCAGAAGATGTGGGCGTCGTCCTGGGTGAAGCCGCGCACGCGGGTGAGCCCGCTGAGCTCGCCGGTCTGCTCGTAGCGGTAGACGGTGCCGAACTCGGCGTAGCGCACGGGCAGGTCGCGGTAGCTGTGGAGGGCGTCCGCATAGATCATGATGTGGTGCGGGCAGTTCATCGGCTTCAGCAGGAAGCCCTCGTCGCGCTCCGCGTCCTCCATCATCGGCGGGAACTGGCTCTCCTTGTAGTAGGGGTAGTGCCCGCTGGTCTTGTAGAGCTCGAGCCGCCCGATGTGGGGGGTGACGACGGGCTGGTAGCCGCGCTTCACCTGCTCCTCGCGGAGGAACTGCGCCAGGGTGTCTCGCAGGACGGCGCCCTTGGGCAGCCACATCGGCAGGCCGGGCCCGACCTTGTTCGAGAAGGTGAAGAGCCCCAGCTCCTTGCCCAGCTTGCGGTGGTCGCGCTGGCGGGCCAGCTCCAGGCGTTCCAGGTGCTCGTCGAGCGCTTTCTGCTTGGGGAAGGTGATGCCGTAGAGGCGGGTGAGCTGCTTGCGGGTCTCGTCGCCGCGCCAGTACGCGCCGGCGAGGCCGGTGAGCTTGATCGCCTTGATGGGCTTGGTGGAGGGGATGTGCGGCC
>JAWWAN010000112.1:0-8813 GCA_033721675.1 Rhodothermales bacterium
GCGGCCGGTGAGGCCGTGCAGTACGCCCACCAGAACCTCGTCGTCCACCGCGACCTCAAGCCGTCCAACATCCTCGTGACGGACGACGGGCGGGTGAAGCTGCTCGACTTCGGCATCGCCAAGCTCCTCGCCGACGAGGAGGACGTGCTGACGCGTACGGGCGTGCGCGTGATGACGCCGGAGTACGCCGCGCCGGAGCAGCGGAACGGCGGCGCCGTGACGACGGCCACGGACGTCTACGCCCTCGGCGTGATTCTCTACGAGCTGCTGACCGGCCGCCGCCCCGATGCCGGCGGGCCGGCCATGGGTGCCCTCCCGGAGCGGCCCTCCGCGGCCGTCGGGCGGCCGGGCACGCCGGAGGCCGTCGGCGCGGCCCGAGGCACCTCCCTCGCCCTGCTCCAACGGCGGCTGCGCGGCGACCTGGACACGATCCTGCTCAAGGCGTTGCACCCGGAGCCGGGCCGGCGCTACACGTCCGCCGAAGCGTTCCTCGACGACCTCCGGCGCCACCAGGAGGGCCGGGCCGTCAGCGCGCGGCCAGACACCGTCGGCTACCGCCTCCGCACCTTCTTGCGGCGGCACCGGTTCGGGGCCGCCACGGCGGCGGCGTTCGTCCTGCTGCTGGCCACGTTCGTGACGGTCTACACGGTGCAGGTGACCCAGGAGCGCAACGCTGCCCGGCAGGAGCGCGACAAGGCCGAGGAGGTCGTGGCCTTCCTCGAGAGCCTGTTCGACGCCTCCAACCCGTTCGCGCCGGAGCGGGCGGACACCCTCCGCATCCGCGACTTCCTGGGGCAGGGTGCCCGGCGCATCGAAACCGAGTTTCAGGCGCAGCCCCTGGTGCGGGCGCAGATGGAGCACGTCATCAGCCGGGTCTACCAGAGCCTGGGGCTCTACGAAGAGGCCCGCCCGCTGCTGGAGCAGGCGCTGGCGCTGCGCCAGGCCCACCATCCGCCCGGCCACCCGGAGATCGCCGAGAGCCTGGACGAGCTGGGCCGGCTGCGGACCGCGCAGGGCGAGCACGCCGCCGCCGATACCCTCCTGCGCCGCGCCCTCGCCTTGCGGCAGGCCGCCTACCGCGCTCCGCACGAGACCATCGCCGCCAGCCTCAGCAGCCTGGCCGCGCTGCGCCGCGTGCAGGGGCGCTTCGCCGAGGCCGAACGCTACGAACAGGACGCCCTGCACATGCTGGAGACCGTCCGGGGCCGCGAGCACCCGCAGGTGGCTACGGCGATGAGCAGCCTGGCAGCGACGCTGGAACGGCGGGGTGAATACGAGCGCGCCGCGCCGCTCTTCCAGCAGTCCCTGGCGCTGCGCCGCACGCTCTACGGAGACGAGCACCCGAGCGTCGCCGCCGGCCTCACCGACCTCGGGCTGCTGCTCCAGCGGCTGGGGGACTACGAGGCCGCCGAGGCCGCCACGCGCGAAGCCCTCGCCGTGAGCACCGCCGCGCTGGGCGAGGAACACCCGTACGTGGCCGACACGATCCATCGCCTCGCCTCCATCCTGTGGTGGGAAGGCCGCCTCGACGACGCCGAGCGCTACCACCGCCGCGCCCTCGCCCTCCGGCGCCAGCTCTACGGCGACGCGCACGTCCAGGTGGCCGTCAGCCTCAGCGACCTCGGCTCCGTCCTGCGCGACCAGGGCGAGTATGCCGCCTCGGTGGCGGCCATCCGCGAGGCGGTGGCCATCGCGCGCCGCGTGCTGGGGGATGACCACGCCGACGTCGCCATCTTCACGGGCAACCTCGCGTCGTCCGTGCAGCTGGGCGGCGACTGCGCCGAGGCCGAGCGGCTCTACCGCGAGGCCATCGACGGCCTGCGCCGCACGCTGCCCGAAGACCGGCAGCGCGTGCCGGCGCTGCAGCGCTGGCTCGGCCGCTGCCTGACCACGCAGGGCCGCTACGCCGAGGCCGAGGCGACCCTCCTGGAGAGCTACCACGGCCTGCACGCCCTGCGCGGCCCCGACGACCGCTACACCCGGCAGGCCGCCGCCTACCTGGCCGAGCTCTACGACGCCTGGGGCCGCCCTGCCGAGGCCGCCCGGTACCAGGCTCTGCTCGGCGGCTAGAAAACGCACGGCCATCCGGCATCATAGGTCGCACATGCGCGTAGAAGGGCGGTTGCGATCGCTGACTCTCCGACCCGTCCGCCGCCCATGGCCTCCACCGCTCCCCCCCAGGCCCCCGTCGCCACGAACGGCACCGCCGGCACGCGCCGCAAGGCCCGCACGCACATCGTCCTGCGCGGTGCGCGCCAGCACAACCTGAAAGACCTCGACCTCGACCTGCCGAAGCACCGGCTGATCGTTTTCACGGGGCCGTCCGGCTCTGGCAAGTCGAGCCTCGCCTTCGACACGATCTACGCCGAGGGCCAGCGGCGGTACGTGGAGAGCCTGAGCGCGTATGCCCGCCAGTTCCTCGAGCGGATGGACAAGCCGGACGTGGACCTCATCACGGGGCTGGCGCCGGCCATCGCCATCGAGCAGAAGACGATCTCCAAGAACCCGCGCTCGACGGTGGCGACGCAGACCGAGATCTACGACCACCTGCGCCTGCTCTACGCCCGCATCGGCACGACGATCTCGCCCGTCAGCGGCGAGCCCGTCACCAAAGATTCGCCGCGCAGCGTGGCCGAGGCGCTCACGGCCCGCTGGCCAGACCGCACGCGGTTCTATCTCGCCTTCCCCATGCCGAAGCACAAGAAGGCGTCGGTGAAGCAGGAGCTGGAGGTGCTGGTGCAGCGCGGCTTCTTCCGTGTGGTGCTGCTGCCCACGGCGGCCCAGGCGAAGAAAGGCAAGGGGCCGGAAGTGATCGATCTCAACGAGACGCCGCCGGCCAAGGTGCGCGCCGCCCGCGAGCGCCTCCTCGTGCTCGTAGACCGCCTCGCCCTCCGCGCCGGCGACGACGCCACGCTCTCCCGCATTGCCGACTCCGTGGAGCAGGCCTTCCGCGAGGGCGGCGGCCGGTGCGTGGCCGTGCCCGTACCCCGCGGCGAGGACGACGCCCCCGCCCTCGCGCACTTCTCCGAGCACTTCGAGAAGGACGGCGTCGAATTCGAGGAGCCGACGCCCCACCTGTTCGCCTTCAACAGCCCCGTGGGCGCCTGCCCCGCCTGCCAGGGCTTCGGGCGCGTGCCCGGCCTGGACGAAGACCTCATCATCCCCAACCCGGACCTCTCGATCCGGCAGGGCGCGATCGCGCCGTTCCGCCCCGAGCAGTGGTCCAAGCACTTCCGCGAGCTGATCCGCGAGGCCGCCCGCACCGGGCTCGACATCGACAAGCCCTTCCGCGACCTCGACGACGCCGAGCGCGCCTTCGTGTGGGACGGGCACGGCGACTATGCCGGCATCCGCGGCTTCTTCCGCTTTCTGGAGCGGCACGCCTACAAGATGCACTACCGCATCTACCACGCCCGCTTCCGGGGATATTCCACGTGCCCCAACTGCCACGGCTACCGGCTCCGCAAGGAGGCGCTCTACGTGCAGGTGGGCGGCCAACACATCGGGCAGGTGTGCGAACTCACCACGCAGGACGCCCGCACGTTCTTCGACGAGCTGACGCTGACCGACTACCAGGAGGCCGTCGCCGGGCGCGTGCTCGACGAGATCCGCAAGCGCCTCCGCTACCTCGTCGAAGTCGGGCTCGACTACCTCACCCTGGACCGCCTCTCGCAGACCCTCTCCGGCGGCGAGAGCCAGCGCATCAACCTCGCCACGAGTCTGGGCAGCTCGCTCGTCGGCTCGCTCTACGTGCTCGACGAACCGACCATCGGCCTCCACCCGCGCGACACCGGCCGGCTGGTGAAGATCCTGGAGCACCTGCGCGACATCGGCAACACGGTCATCGTCGTCGAGCACGAGCCGGACGTGATGCGGCGGGCCGACGAGATCGTGGACCTCGGGCCGGGCTCGGGCACGCACGGCGGCGCGGTGGTCTTCCAGGGGTCCTACGACGCGATCCTGGAAGACGACGGTTCGCTGACGGGCGCCTACCTGAGCGGCCGCAAGCAGATCCCCGTCCCCGAGGCGCGCCGCGCCGTCGACCCCGAGCGCGTCCTCGTGGTGAAGAACGCGCGGCAGCACAACCTGAAGCGGCTCGACGCCACGTTCCCCCTCGGCATGATCGTGTGCGTCACGGGCGTCAGCGGCTCCGGCAAGAGCACCCTCGTCCACAGCACGCTCTACGAGGGTCTGCGCCGGCTCAAGGGGCAATCCACCGGAGACGGCAAGGTGGGCGCGCACGACGCCATCCACGGGCACCCGCTCATCGACGGCATCGAGATGGTGGACCAGAGCCCCATCGGCCGCACGCCCCGCTCCAACCCGGTCACCTACACGAAGGCCTTCGACGCCATCCGCGCCCTCCTGGCGGACACGTACCAGGCCCGCATCCGGGGCCTCAAGCCGGGCTACTTCTCGTTCAACGTGCCCGGCGGCCGGTGCGAGACCTGCCAGGGCGAGGGCGTCGTCAAGATCGAGATGCAGTTCCTGGCGGACCTCTACCTGGAGTGCGAGGCGTGCAAGGGGCGGCGCTACAAGCAGGACGTGCTGGAGATCACGTACCGGGGCAAGAACGTGGACGACATCCTGTCGATGACCGTAGACGAGGCCGTAGACTTCTTCGAGGAGCAGGGCGCCGTGGTGAACAAGCTCCGCGTGCTGCAGGAGATCGGGCTGGGCTACCTCACGCTCGGCCAGCCGTCCAACACGCTCTCCGGCGGCGAGGCGCAGCGCATCAAGCTCGCCACGAGTCTGGGCAGCAGCTCCAAAGACCGCCTCCTCTACGTCTTCGACGAGCCCACGACGGGCCTCCACTTCGACGACATCCGCAAGCTCCTCGGCGCCTTCAACCGGCTCGTGGAGGAGGGGCACTCCGTCGTCCTCGTCGAGCACAACCTGGACGTGATCAAGAGCGCGGACTACGTGATCGACCTCGGCCCGGAGGGCGGGCGGCGCGGCGGCTTCATCGTGGCCGAGGGCACGCCCGAAGCGATCGCCGCCCACGAGACGAGCCATACCGGCCGCTACCTCCGGGCGGTGCTCTGAGCACTGCCCTTTACTGAGACCCGGTCGTCTCCGGGTTCACCGCGTCGAGCAAGTGCCAGAGTTCGCCTTTGAGGATCGTGCGGGAGGCATCGGTGCGCGCCATCATCGCGTCGAACTGCTGCGGGGTCAGGCCGGCATGCGCCTGGGGGAAGAACGTTTCGAACCACGGCGCCGCGACGTCGGCCAGAGACTCGAAGGTGTCTGTGGTGGCGTAGTTGTAGCGCATGTCTGCGCCGTAGGGCATCACCAGGCTGTAGACGCTCCAGTTGCGGAGCCCGCCCTCCTGGATCCGGGCCTCTATCGCGGGCTTCCAGATTTCGTTTTCGACGGCCATGTACTCGCCGTCGCCGCCCGCAGGCACCTGCATGTAGCTGACCAGGACCCAGTCGCCAGGCATCCCCGCTGTGGCAGTGCTCTGGAGCTGCCAGACCTCGGAGTGGACCATCTCGCGCGCGGCCTCGGTGCGCGCCCTCATCGCGTCGTGGTCGCCCCCCGGATGGGCCGCCGCGAAGAGATCGTCTGAGTACACGTCCGCGAGCTTGCCGAAGTCATCGACGAAGCTGACCGTCACGTAGTCATAAGGCGAATTCAGGGCCGGCATCCAGACGTCGTAGAGTGCCCACCCGGTGATGATGCCGCGCTGGAGGCGCTCTTCGTGGATCGCCTTCCAGATCTCGCGCTCCGTCGCCTCGTACTCCGCACCGCCACCGGGCGGCACGGCCAGGTATTCGACGACGGCGTAGAGCGTGGGGACCGCCGGGGCCTGTGCTGTGGCGGCGGCGGCGAAGAGCAGGGCGGCACCGGAGAGGAGCGCGCCGAGGATGAGGTGCTTTCTCAATGGAGCCTCCGGTGTTGCCATGAGCGGTATCCTGCCAGGGCGGCACTTCAACGTAGTGCACAATTAACCATGCCCGCCCCGCGGAGTCAACTGGCCTGCCGTGCCCCGGCGCTCCGACTTTTTTCCGGGGTCATCGTTACCCGGTGATGATTCGGCGCGGCTGTACGGTGTTAGGCGGGACGCGCCCTCCCCCACCGATTCCGTTGAGGATCGGATGAAATCGGGTGTGGGCGGTGTGCCGGGGCGCGGCGGTGGAGGCCCGCCACGAACCTTCGCGCACTGCCGCCCGTTCTGAGCGCCGTAACGAGACCAGAACGGGGCACTCCAAGAGACGCAGCGCGCACTCGCCCTCACCCTCACCCACTCTAACCGGGCTCTCCGGTGCGCCCGCGCCGGCAGTCCCGCCCCCCCGTATGGCTGGCGGCTCGACTCGGATTCAGGCGAACGGAAACGGACACGCGAGCGCTTCGCTCACCCCGAAGCGCATTGCTCTGTTCACCGGCGCCTACAACCACATCGCGGACGGCGTCTCGCGCACACTCAACCGGCTGGTGGAACACCTCGAAGACCACGGCGCCGAGGTCCGCGTCTTCGCACCGACCGTCGAGGAGCCGCCCGTGGACCACGCCGGCACGCTGCTCCCGGTCCCCTCCTTCGCCCTTCCGGGCCGCTCAGACTACCGCGTCTCGCGCGGCCTCACGCGGTCCCTCCGCGCCGAGCTGCGCGCCTTCGACCCGACCCTCTTCCACATCGCTACGCCGGACTATCTGGGCCTCGAAGCCTTGCTGCTCGGGCGGCGCTGGAAGATTCCTGTGGTGGCCTCCTACCACACGCATTTCTCCTCCTACGCGCGCTACTACCGGCTGACGCTGCTGGAGCGCCCGATCTGGTGGTACCTGCGGTGGTTCTACAGCAGGTGCCAGCACGTCTACGTACCGAGCGAGTCGATGGCCGAGGTGCTGCGGGAGCACGGCATCGACCAGGGCCTGCGCCTCTGGCAACGCGGCGTCGATACGACGCTGTTCGACCCGGCGCAACGGTCCGCGGCGTGGCGCCACCGGTTGGGCATCGCGGATGACGACGTCGTGGTGGCCTTCGTCAGCCGCTTGGTCGTAGAGAAAGGCCTGGATGTCTTCATCGACGTCATCGAGCGGTTGCGCGCGCGCGGAGTGCCGCACCGCATCCTGATCGTCGGCGATGGCCCGGTGCGCGAGGAGCTGGCGGCCCGCCTCCCGGACGCCCTCTTCACGGGCCACCTGGAGGGGGACGACCTCGCGCGCGCCTACGCCTCCTCCGACGTATTCCTCTTCCCGAGCGACACCGAGACGTTCGGCAACGTGACGCTGGAGGCGATGGCGTCCGGCCTCCCCGCTGTGTGCGCCGATGCCACAGGCAGCCGCTCGCTCGTCGAGCACGGCGCGACGGGGCTGCTGGCCCCGGCCGGCGACGCGGAGGCCTTCACGGACCATGTGGCCCGGCTCGTCACAGACCATGGCGCGCGGCGCGCGATGGCCGCCCGCGCCCGGGAGCGGGCCCTCTCCTTCGCGTGGGATGCCGTGCTGGCTCGCCTCAACCGTTACTACGACGAAGTACTCAACCCGGGCCGCGTCGTCGTGGCGAAGCCCGGGCAGCCGCTCCGCCTCGCCGCTCCGTCGCTGCTGACCGAGCCTTCGTAAGTGCGCCTGCTCTTCGTCTCGCATTCGTTCCCACCCGCCGGGCGTCTGCTGGCCAACATCGGGGGGATGCAACGTGTGGCGACGGAGCTCGACGCCGCGCTGCACCGGCATCCCGGCGCCGAGCTGGAGACGCTCGCGCTACGCACCTCGTGGACCTGGACGCACGTCCGCACGCCCTTCTTTCTGGCCCGCGCCTACCGCCACATCCGCCGCCACGCGCGGCAGGAGCCTGCGCCCGTCGTCCTCTTCTCGTCGATGGTGACGGCCGCCCTGGCGCCGCTGCTGCGGCGGCGGCACCCGGCCCTCGTCCTGGCCGCCATCGTCCACGGGCGGGACGTAACGCTGCCGGCGGCCCCGTATCAGCGCCTCGTCCCGCGCATCTTCGCCGCGCTCGACGCGGTGCTGCCCGTCAGCCGTGCCACAGGTGCGCAATGCGCCGCGCGGGGGATGGATGAGGAGAAGATCCACGTAGTACCCAACGGCATCGACCTGGCGCGCATCCCGCCCCCCCCCGACCGTACCGCCGCGCGCCGCGCGCTTGGGGCCGCCTTCCCCGAGGCTGTTCTGCCGGAAGGCGCGCTGCTGCTGTGCAGCGTGGGGCGGCAGGTGGAACGCAAGGGCTTCGCGTGGTTCGTCGATGCCGTGCTGCCGCGCCTCCCCACGGACGTGCACTACTGGCTCGCCGGCGACGGCCCGGAGCGCGGCGCCATCGAAGCCGCCGCTGCGCGGCACGGGCTGGCGGAGCGGGTGCGCCTGCTGGGCCGTGTCTCGGAGGAGGCGCTGGCCGCGCTCTACCGGGGTGCCGACCTGTTCGTGATGCCCAACATCCCCGTTCGGGGCGACATGGAGGGCTTCGGGGTGGTGATGCTGGAGGCGGGGCTGGGCGGCCTGCCCGTCGTGGCCGCTCGCCTCGAAGGCATCCGCGACGTGATCACCGAAGGCGCCAACGGTCACCTCGTCGAAAGCGGCGATGCGGAAGCGTTCGCCGCCGCCATCACCCGGTACCACGGCGCCCCGCAGCGGTTGGCGTCCGCGGCCGCCCGGGCCCGGAACCACGTCGTCCAGACGTTCGGGTGGGACGCCGTCGCCCAGCAATATGTATCGGTGCTGAATACCATCGCCGGTGCATCCCACACATGATGGGCGCATCGCGCCCCAGCATCGCCGGCCGCCAACGCCCGGTCACGGCGTCACGGCTTCCGGCGGGCGGGCGGCCTGCCGGTCCTCGCGCCATTGGAGCAGCGCCGGCAGAA
>JAWWAN010000113.1:0-8803 GCA_033721675.1 Rhodothermales bacterium
CAGGGAATCGGTCAGCTGCAGCTGCTCGGCCATGGCCTCGTCCCAGGTCAGGCTGGCAGCCAGGGGCATGAGGGGATCGGCGGAGGGCAGGACGATGTGGACGGGCCAGTGCGCGCTGCCGCGGGGAGGGTGACTGCCGTCCGCCAGTGCCTGGTCGCTCTGCAGCGCGGGAATGAGACCGGCGCGCACCAGCGACGACTTGCCGCTGCCCGAGGCGCCGACGACGGCCACGAAGCGGTGCGCACGCAGGCGGCGCAGCAGCTCGTCCGTCTGCGCCTCGCGGCCGAAGAACAGGTAGTCTTCGCCGGGGCCGAAGGGGCGCAGACCGGGAAAGGGAGTGAACGGGGTGGTCATGGCGCGTCCGTAGCGAGGCGGGCGGCGAAGTCGTCGAGCGCGGCGGCGGTGAACCCGCCCTCGGGCTGCTGGATGACGGCGTCGGCCTCGTGCGTGCGGAAGCGGGCCTTGCGCGGCGTGGCGGGCGGCGCCACGTAGACGGCCGTGGCGCGCAGCGGCGCCGCCCGCCCGAAGCCCGGCGCCTTGCGGAGATCGCGCAGCTTGCCCCGCAGCCACGCCTCGGTGCCGGCGCCGTAGTAGATCAGCACGCCGTCGCACAGCCGCAGCGTCGACTCGTGGTCCTCGCGGACGGCCGCCTCGTCCCCTTCGAAGAGGGGCAACGCCACCTCCATCCCACGCTCGAAGAGATCGTCCTCCAGCGGCCCCACGGCGTCCACGTCGGCGCGGTCGCAGAGCAGGTAGACCAGCGGCGGGCGGTCCTCCCCGGCCGCGTCAGGCGGCGGCGCGGGGCGAGCGCGGGCGTCGAGCCTGTCCTGGATGAGGGTCTTGAGGTCTTCGAGCGGGGTCTGGAGCAGGTCGGCGCCGCGCTGCGCGGCCCGGTCGTTGCGCAGCGCTTCGACGAAGGCGTGCTGCCGGGCGTCGTCCGGCGCGAGGCCGGGCGGCAGCCACAGCAGGCGCTCCAGGCCCGCCTCGGCGCTGCGCGCCGCCGCCAGCGCATTCTGGATCTCGACGACGGACCGCTCGGCGGCCTCCGGCACGACGCCGTAGCGCGCCCCGACGAGGTGCACCGCGAGGTCGGACCGCGCCAACGCCTCGGCCACGGCCGCTTCGAGCGCCGGCCCGTCGAGCGGCAACGGGCGGTCCGGCAGCACGGTGTGGCCGCGCTGCTGCAGCTCGCGCCGGACGGCGTCGCGCGCCTCGCCCACGTCCGACGTCGCCTCGGCGAGGTAGACCGTGGCGCCCTCCGGCGCGGCCGCGGGGCGGGCACGGCGGAGGCTCTCCAGCACGTCGCGCAGGTCGTACGCCAGATCCTCGACGCGGGCGAAGTATTGCTGCTGGGCATCCGGCCCGAAGACCCGGTTGAACTCGCGCGGGCGGCCCGTCTCGGGGTCGACCTCGAAGAACTCGTAGCCGAGGAGGCGGTCTGCCGGGGCCGGCTGCTCGGCGAGCGGCACGGGCGTCTTGACGACCTTGAAGACGCGCGCCTTGTCTCCCACGCGCAGACCGCCCTGCGCCTCAGCCGCCTCCAGAAACGCCTGCCACTCGCGCGTGCACCACTCCGAGCGGACGTAGCGCGGCGAGACGACCGAGACGAGCGCGGCGGCCCCGGTCAGCTGCTCGGTGATCGTCTCGTCGAAGACGTCGTTGCCCTGCAGCTTGGGGTCGCGCCAGATGCGGGGCCGCTCGCCCAGCAGCTGCGCCAGGCGGACTTCGAGGACGCGGTGCAGCGTGGCGATCCAGCCGGGCTCGCCGTCGGCCAGCGCCTCGTCGTCGATGTGCGCATAGCTGATGAAGACGTCGAAATCGAAGGGCATGGCCCCGGGCACGACGATGGACGGGCGCCGGCGCGGGGATGCTTCGGACGATGGCGAACGCGCGCCGTGGCAACAGATCTTTCCGTAGTATACGATGAATCGCCGGAAAATGAATGAGCCGCCTGCCGCGCATGGACGATGCTCGCCTCCGCCCCGCCGCCCCCGCCGACGCCGGCACCATCGCCGCCATCTACAGCGAATCCATCCGGGCCGGCGGCAGCACGATGGAGCTGACCCCGCTGGGCGCCGCCGCCATCCGCGCGCGCATGGACGCCTTCACCGACCGCGAGGGCTACCTGCTGCTCGACGCCGGCGGCCGCACGGCCGGCTTCGGCGTCATCACGCGGTACAGCACCCGCGCCGGCTACCGCTACGCCGCCGAGACGGCGGTCTACCTCCGCCACGACGCCACGGGCCGCGGGCTGGGCACCCGCCTCCAGCGCGCCCTGCTCGACCGCTGCCGGCGGTGGGGCTACCACCACCTCGTCGCCAAGATCTGGGCGACGAACACCGCCAGCATCCGCCTGCACGCGAAGCTCGGCTACGAGGTCGTCGGCACCCAGCGCGAGATCGGGTACGCCGGCGGGCGCTGGCAGGACGTCGTGATCATGCAGTACGTGATGCCGGATGACGAGACGCCCTGAAACGTCCTATCTTCCCGCATTCCGCTCCCCGTCTGCTGCGCCGTGGCCCAGGAAGGCGTCATCAAATATCAGCTCTGGTTTCTGGAGCGGCCGCCGCTGCCGGCGGAGGCGCTGTCCGGGATCGATGCGTGGCGCCGCCTCCTCTTCCAGACGGGCCTCATCGGTCAGGATCCGGCGCGGTACGGCGGCTACGGCTATGGCAACGTGAGCGTGCGCGTGCCTCCGCTCGAGGCGCCCCCCACGTGGCGGCGGTTCGCCATCAGCGCCACGCAGACCGGCGGGCTGCCCGTGCTCGGCCCCGAGCACTATGCCCTCGTGCGCGGCTGCTACCCCGCCGAGAACCTGATCGTGGCCGAGGGGCCGGGTCTACCGTCGTCCGAGGCGCTTACCCACGGCGTCCTCTACGCCCTCGACGCCGGCGTGCGGGCGGTGCTGCACGTGCACAGCCCCGCGCTCTGGCACGCCGCCGCCCCGCTCGGCCTGCCCGTCACGCGGCCCGACGTGCCCTACGGCACCCCGGAGATGGCCGGCGAGGTGGCCCGTCTCTTCGCCGAGACGGACGTGCGGCAGCGACGCCTCTTCGCGATGGGCGGCCACGAGGACGGGCTGGTGGCCTTCGGCGCGACGGCCGAGGAGGCCGGCACCGTGCTGCTGGCCGCGCTCGCCCGCGCACTCGCGCACGCCGCAGCCCCCTGAACTTCCTGCATGCGCGTGTTGAAATGCTGCGACGGTGCGTGTAGATTAGGAAAAAGCACCCGGTCGGAGCCGACAGAATCCGTGAATTGAGGCCGGGGGCGCAGGGGCGCTGCGAGACGCTCCCGGATGCTCGCACGATAGTTGATACGTTCGTACGGAGCGGGGCACGGCCGCCCCCGCCCGCTCAGGTTCTTTCCCGGCATCCCAGGCGGCCGGCCGCAGGGCACGCACCCCGGTGGGGGCACCGGCCCCGCTCCCTTCAACCGTCCGGAGGCCTCGCATGAACATCCCCTACCTGCTGGCCGGCCTCGTCGCCGTCGGTGCCGTGAGCCTGCACGTCTACACGTTCGAGGTCTGGATCTGGCCCAAGCTGCGGGACGAAGGCTTCCCGGCCGTCCCGTTCGGCCCGCCGAGCGTCACGAAAGGGTTCTACCGGACCGTCTGGCACTTCTTCACGATCTCCTGGCTGGGCACCATCTTCCTGATGTTCGCCTTCGCCTTCACCGGCTTCCTGGCCGCCGACGCCACGCTCGTCGTGCGGATCCTGATCGTCTACTGGCTGCTGATCGTCGTCGAGATCTTCGTGGTGGCGGCGCTCTCGCGCAAGCCCGGCGAGAACTACGTCCGGACGATGATCAAGGCGTTCCAGTGGGTCATCGTCCTCGTGATGGTGGCCTGCATGTGGTGGGGGCTGCCCTGACCGCCCCCGGCGGGCCGGCTCCCCCCGTTCGTTCCCCGTCTCACCTTTTCCTGGCCCCTGTCATGGCGAAGTTCAAGCTGACCCGCCGGCGCATCATCCTGGGCGCGTTCGGGCTCGCGGCGCTGATCGCGCTCGTCCCGCTCGGGAAGATGGCCTATGACTTCTACTTCCCCGCCCTGCCCGATCCGCAGATCCCCTACGCCGTCGTCCACGCAGACCAGGGGTGGAGCCCGGAGCACCGGAAGATGTATTACCAGACCTCGCAGGGGACCCAGATCATCCCCTACGACTGGTACCGCGCCCTCGAGGTGAGCGACGGCGAGACACTCTTCACCGACCACGACCACATGAACCGCTTCCGGCTCATCGTGGACCCGGACCCCCGCTACAACCCGGACCGCCTGCCGGTGGGCATCACCACGGACCGGGACCAGGAGACCGGCCAGGTCTGGATGAGTATTTCGTGCGCGGCCTGCCATACGGGCCAGCTCCACTACAACGGCCTCGCCTACCAGATCGACGGCGGCCCGGCCATGTACAACTTCGGCTCCCACACGGGCCAGATCGTCTTCCTGCTCGGCATCAACATCTCGCCGTTCCGGCCCGCCAAGAAGAAACGGTTCTTCACCCGCATCCTGGGCGAAGACTACACCGGCGCCGAGGCGGACTCGCTCGACCGCGCCATCAGGGCCTACCTCCGGGACGTCGCCATCCCCACGTTCCGCGAGGCCGTCGAGGGCCTGACGCCCACGCAGGAGGGCTTCGCCCGCACCGAAGCCCTCGGCAAGGGTGGCAACAATATGCTCAAGAAAGTCGCCCGCCCGACGCGCCGCCCCATCGACAACCCCAACATGGTCATGGCCAACGCCCCGGTGAGCTTCCCGCCCGCCTGGTACACGCACGACTTCGACTGGGTGCAGTCCGCCTCGAACATCGAGCAGCCGCTGGGCCGCAACATGACCGAAGACCTCGGCGTCAACGCCTCGCTCGTCCCCACCGGCGACCCCGAGCGGCCCATCCACTCGTCGATCCGGCTGGACAACCTGTTCTGGATGGAGACCCTGCTCTCGACGCTGGAGGCCCCCCCATGGCCGGAGGAGATCTTCGGACCGGTCGATGCGGCGAAGGCCGAGCGCGGGCGGGCGATCTACGAGGCGGCGTGCGCCCGCTGCCACAGCCCCGTCTACACCGAGCCCAACGCCTTCGGCAAGCGCTACATCCGCCTGCGCGTCTACCCCTTCAGCGAGGCCGCCCGCCGCAGCGGCGACCCCGCGCTCGAAGACGAAGTCGTCGCGACCGACTCCAGCGACGCCTACAACTTCGCCAGCCGCAGCATCCGCTTCGACCCGGACTACTTCCCGCGCGAGGTGCTCGAACCCTACGGCGAGGTGATCGAGGCGGAGGACGGGCAGCTGGAGTACAGAGATGGGCTCGGCGTGGCCTTCCAGTTCATCATCGAGAGCATCCAGAAAGACAAGCTCGACGAGCTGGGCGTGCCCGACTCGCTGCGGCCCGTGTGGCAGGGCTTCCGCGAGAACCGGTTCCGCGCGCCCAGGGGCTACCCGGCCCGCCCGCTGGACGGCTACTGGGCCACCCCGCCCTACCTCCATAACGGCTCGGTGCACAGCATGTATCAGCTGCTCCTGCCTCCGGAGGAGCGCGACGACGTCTTCTACGTGGGCAACTGGGAGTACGACCCCGTCGACCTCGGCTTCGTCTCGGACCGCTGCCGCGGCTGCTTCAAGTTCGACACCCGCTTCGCCGGCAACCGCAACACGGGCCATGACTACGGCACCGACCTCAGCGACGACGACCGCTATGCCCTCATCGAGTACCTCAAGATCATCGACACCGTCCGGCACGACTCCACGGAGATGGCCTTCCGCCGCGCCCTCCTCGACCAGTACGACCAGGACTACGCCGCGCGGTACCGGTGACGCCGGGCGCTCCACGCCCTCCTCCCCACGCCAGCCCCCTCGGCCATGAAGCAGATCCGCCTCAGCATCGTCGCCTACTCGGTCTACCTCGGCACGGCGGGCCTGTGCATGGCGCTGATCCCCAACGTCCTCATCCCGCTCTTCGGGCTGGAGCCCACCGATGAGGTGTGGGTCCGCCTCTTCGGTTTCCTCGCCTTCGTGCTGGGCGTCAAAGGCATCCAGGGGGCCCGGCAGGGCTACGTCCGGATGATGCAGCTGGACGTCTACACGCGCCTCACCTTCGGCGTCTTCCTGACGGTGCTCGTGCTGATGGGCCTCTCGCCGCCGGTGCTGCTCGCCTTCGCCGTGATCGACCTGGCGGCGGCGGCGTGGACGGAGGTGGCGCTGCGGCGGGCCGGCCGCAAGCCCTCCGGCCTGTTCGCGCGCGCGCCGGACCCGCCCCGGCCCGTGCCCACCGCCTGACCGCCTCAGCCGCCGGCGTCGCGCTGGCTGGCCCCGTAACTGGCGGCGTCCTTCCAGCCGGTATCGTAGTAGTCGGCGTCGAGCGAGTCGATGCGGGCGTCGCCCTCGGGGAAGCGGAGGGCCTTCAGGTATTCGATCAGCGCGTAGCGTTCGTCTTCGGTGAGCAGGCGGCCGATGACGCCGGGGCGGTCCGCGTCGGCGAATTCGTGGCCGGCGTTCGAGTTGCCGGGGAGGCGGGTATCGACCTCGAAGCCGCCCTCGAAGGCCTCCGTCAGGTAGCCGACGTGCACCGGGTCGAACTCGAGGTCGCCGGTGTAGAACGTGGTGCTGCGCTCGTCGACGGGCGAGAGGAGTTCGTAGAGGGTGGGCACGGCGTTGTTGTGGAGGTAGGGCGCGGCGGCCCAGATGCCGGCGAGCGGGCGGGCCGGGTAGCCCTTGGGCGCCTGCAGGGCGTTGTCGCGGAAGCCCTGCATCACCACCTGCCGCGCGCTGTCGATGCCGTGGTTCTCGAACCAGACGCGCTGGATGCCGTCGAGCACGTCGCCGATGACGAGGGCGCCGGGGACGTCCGTTGAGTCCGGCCAGAGCGCCGAGGCGTCGAGCCGGCGGTCGGCAAAGTTGACGGCGTCGAGGGGGTCGGTGCCGATGACGGTGGGCTGGAGCGTGGGGTCGGCGCGGGCGGCCTCTTCGTCGACCGGGTAGAACTTGAGCTGCCAGAAGCGCTTGCCGTAGCGGTTGGGCGGCCCCAGCGCAGGCTCGTGGCACCCCTGGCACAACTCCTGGTAGAGCACCGCGCCCTGCGCCGCCTTCGCGGAGTCCACCGCGCCGAGGAGGTGGCCGGGCCATTCGGGCGCGCGGATGCGGGAGGCCAGGTTCTCCATCCAGAACATGTTGTCGAGCCGGGCGCTGGAGAGGTAGCGGCGCGTGGGGTCGGTGCCGGAGGCATCGGGGTCGCCGGGCAGGACGAGGCTGGAGTTGACCGCCAGCGCCTCGATCAGGTTGCGAGCCAGCGGCTGGGCGAGGGCGCCGTTGGTCTGCACCCAGTCGTACTGGTGGGTATACCACAGCGGGAGGACGGTCACGGGCGCGTCGAGCGTGCGGAGGTTGGCGACGTTGGGCACGCGCCCGTCCGGGCTGAGCTTGCCGTAGAGCGCATTGCCGCCGGCGCCGAGGGCGTCGATGCGGCCGTTGCCCTGCGGCGTCGATTTCATCTCGAGGTGGCGGTCTGCCACGGCCTGGCTGATGAGGCCCCGGGCCTGGCCTTCGAGGTAGTGGAGCACCTCGCGCCGCAGCTCCTCGCTGGTGGTGCCGGCCTCCTGATAGCGCGGGAAGGCGAGCACCCGCTCGGCGAAGCGGTCGAACTTGGCCCCGTCGAGCTCGGTCTCGGTGAGCGCCAGAATCATGCGCTCCAGGAACTTGTTCACGTTGAGCATGCCCGTGCCGCCGTCGATGCGGATGCCCAGGCCCTTGTAGTTGAGCTGGCTCGTGTGGCAGGCCGCGCACGTGATCCCCACGTTCTCAATCCCGGTGACGGGGTCCGGCGGGTCGATGGCGAAGCCGATGGGCAGGCGGTGCTCGTTGTAGAGGGGGTCGGGGTCGGGCAGGACGCGGAACTCCGAGATGTGGGCGGGCGCGATGAACGCCTCTGCGTTCTGCGGCTGCTCGAGCGAGACGAACCACTCGTAGGGCATGAGCTGCGACCCCTGCGAGGCGTGGTAATACCACTGCCGCTCCTCCTCCGTCCAGTCGTGGTTGTCCAGGTGGACGACGTCGAAGACCAGGATCGGCTTCGGCAGGCCGGGGTTGTTGAGGATGTAGACCCACACGCCCAGGCCGACCACGACCAGGGCCAGCACGGCGATGACGAGGTTCTTGGGGTTCAACAGCGAGGTGAGCCGGCTCATCAAGGGTCGGGGGCTTGGGGATCGGGAGGGAGGCGGGCGCGCTCAGGCGAACGTCAGCGCGGGCGTAGGCTCTACGGGGTGGGTGTTGTTGCGCGCGTGGCGGAACGCTGCGATGGCCGGATACACCGTCCGGCGCGCACGGTTGATGCCCCCCAGCGGGCGGTGCTCCGGCCGCGTACGCCACGGGTTGAACGCGATGTCTTCGCAGAACTGGACCTGCGCCGGCGCATCGAACCGCTGCGGCGGGATCGTCACGGTGGCGACCTTGCGGTACGGAGAGCGGGCGGGGTCCCAGGCTACCATCGGATCCTCGATGGGCATCTTAACGGGGTCCGTCTGGAACTGGACCATGAAGTCGAACGCGGCTTCCTTCTGCGCCAGGTCTTCGGCCAGCCGCGCCCGAAGGAAGTTGTTCGAGGGATCGACCGGGAAGGTGCTCTGGGGGGGCTGGTGCGGCGCCATATGGTACTGCACGGCCCGCTCGCCGAAGGCGTAGGCCGTCTGGCTATAATACGGGATCTCGAGGATGTTGGCGCACCGCGTCTGGCCCCGGAGGATCGTGGCGGCGATGCGCCGGTGGGTGAGCAGGAACCAGGCCAGCGCACGCCGCCCCCGGTAGATCGCCTCTTCC
>JAWWAN010000114.1:0-8734 GCA_033721675.1 Rhodothermales bacterium
AGGCGAACCCCGGCGCGGTCTGGGAAGAGAACGAGTTCTGGATCGAGCTCTCCGCACGGATGGACCCCGACGGCGCGCTCGGCATCCGGCCCCACTTCGAGAGCCCGTACCGGAGAGGCGAGATCGTGACGGTCGAAGAATACTACCGCTGGATCTTCGAAAACAGCGTGCCCGGCCTGCCCGAGGCCGCCGCCGCCGAGGGGCTGACGCCGCTCGCCTACATGAAGAAGTACGGCGCCTTCGAGGTCGTACGCGACAACTACCTGCCCTACGAGAAGGAGGCCGGCCCGGACGAGCCCGGCGTCGAGGTCGACGGGGTGCGGCGGGCCGGCTTCGGGACGCCGAGCCGCAAGCTCGAGTTCTTCAGCCCGACGCTCCACGACTGGGGATGGCCCGAACGGGCGTACACGATCCCCTGGCCCCTGCCCAGCCACGTCGCGCCGGAGCGCATCGACCGGGAGGCAGGCCAGATGCTGCTGCTGCCCAACTGGCGGCTCCCGACGCTCATCCACACGCGCAGCGCGAACGCCAAGTGGCTCTACGAGCTGAGCCACAAGAATCCGATCTGGATGCACCCCGAAGACGCCCGCCGGCTGGGCCTCACCACGGGCGCGCTGGTGCGCGTGGAGACCGAGATCGGGCACTTCGTCGATACCGTCTGGGTGACCGAGGGCATCAAGCCCGGCGTGATCGCGATGAGCCATCATCTGGGCCGCTGGCGCCTCAAGGAGGGCGAGGGCGTCAACCGGCAGGCGTCCAACCTGGCCGAGCTGTCGGAGGAAGACGCGGGCCGCTACGGCCTTCGCATCCAGCAGCCGGCTTCGCGCGCCTGGGACTCGTGGGATCCGGACACGAGCCGCATCTGGTGGAACGACGTGGGCGTGCACCAGAACCTGACGCACGGCGTCCACCCGGACCCCATCAGCGGCGCCCACTGCTGGCATCAGAAGGCCGTGACGGTGGCGAAGGCCGGCCCCGACGACCGCCACGGCGACGTGTTCGTGGACACGAACCGGTCGATGGCGGTCTACCGCGAGTGGCTCGCGCTCGCCCGGCCGGCGTCTGTGCACAGCCCGGACGGCCTGCGGCGACCCTACTGGCTGAAGCGCCCGCTCAAGCCCACGAAGGACGCGTACCGGCTGCCGAAGTGAACGCTCCGGCGCAACTGAACGGGGCGCACCCTACCTTGCGGCACACCGACCCCGCACGTGCACTCTCCCCCACCATGAGCGTCCTCGGCGTCTACAGCCTCAAGGGCGGCGTCGGCAAGACCGCCACGGCCGTCAACCTCGCCTACCTCGCCGCCCGGGACGGCCGCCGGACGCTGCTATGGGACCTCGACCCCCAGGCGTCCACGAGCTTCTACTACCGCGTCCGCCCCCGCGTGCGGGGCGGCGGCGACGTGCTCGTGCAGAGCCGCAAGAATGTCGCCGAGGCCATCCACGCCACCGAGTACGACGGCCTCGACCTCCTCCCGGCCGACTTCTCGTACCGCACGCTCGACGCCGCGCTGGAGCAGGTCAAGCACCCGACGCGCCGCCTCGCCAAGCTCCTCAAGCCCCTCCGCGACGCCTACGACCTCGTCCTCATCGACTGCCCAGACACGCTATCGACCCTCTCCGACAGCGTCTTCTTCGCCGCCGACGCCCTGCTGATCCCCGTCATCCCGACGGTCCTCTCGATCCGCACGCTCGGCCACGTGCAGCAGTACCTCAAGCTGGCCGGCCAGGCCCCCCCGCTGCTGCTGCCGTTCTTCTGCATGGTGGACCGCCGCAAGAAGCTCCACCGGCAGGTCTACGAGGAGTACACGAACGCGAACCGGGGCTTCCTCCGCACCCCCATCCCCTACGCCAGCGCGGTGGAGAAGATGGGGCTGGAGCGGGCGCCGCTGCCCAGCTACGACCGCCGGGGCCGCGCCACGCAGGCGTACGAGGCGCTCTGGGAAGAAGTGCAAGAACGCCTCCGGGCCTGACCCCACCGGCCCGGTTCTCGGGCGAGGCTTTACCAATGAGCTTACAATTTCATAACATAGGTCCTCGCTTCGCATAGTACGGTGTGATGGACGGATCCGGTACGCTCGACCCCTTCGCAATTCTCCTTGGCCTCGCAGGAGGGCTGGCGCTGTTCCTGTTCGGGATGGAGCAGATGACCGACGCCCTGAAGCTGGTCGCCGGCGGCGGCATGAAGCGGCTGCTGGCCCGGCTCACTACGAACCGGTTCAAGGCCGCCTTCGCCGGGGCCTTCGTGACGGCCGTCATCCAGTCGTCGTCGGTGACGACGGTGCTCGTGGTTGGCTTCATCTCGGCCGGGCTGCTGTCGCTCTCGCAGTCCATCGGCGTCATCATGGGCGCGAACGTCGGCACGACGGTCACGGCCCAGATCATCGCCTTCAAGGTCACGCAGTACGCCCTCGTGCTCGTCGCCGTCGGTTTCGCGATGCACTTCGCCGGGAAGCGGGAGCGCATCAAGCACTACGGCGCGATTGTGATGGGGCTGGGGCTCATCTTCTTCGGGATGGAGCTGATGAGCGACGCCACGCGCCCGCTGCGGGACTACGAGCCGTTCATCGACCTGATGCGGCGCATGGAAGGGCCGGCCGTGGGCATCCTGCTCAGCGCCGCCTTCACCGCGATCGTGCAGAGCTCGTCGGCGACGACGGGCGTGGTGATCGTGCTCGCCACGCAGGGGTTCATCACGCTCGAAGCCGGCATCGCCCTCATCTTCGGCGCCAACATCGGGACGTGCGTGACGGCCCTGCTGGCGGCCCTCGGCAAGCCGCGCGAGGCCGTGCGGGCGGCCGTGGTGCACGTGGTGTTCAACGTCCTGGGCGTCCTGCTGTGGCTCGGCTTCATCGGCCCGCTCGCCGAACTGGTCCGCACGATCTCGCCGTCCGCCGGCGCCCTCACCGGCGCGGCCCGCCGCGCGGCCGAGACGCCGCGCCAGATCGCGAACGCCCACACGCTCTTCAACGTCGCCAACACGCTCCTCTTCCTCGGCTTCACCGGGCCGTTCGCGTGGCTGGTCAAGAAGCTCGTGCCAGACCGCCCTGCCACTGGGCCGCGGCCGGCCCAGCCACGCTACCTGGACGACCTTCTGCTGGACACTCCCGCCCTCGCCCTGGACCGCGTCCGGATGGAGCTGCGGCGGCTGGGCGAGCGCGTGCACGACATGGTCTGCGCGGCCCTCCCCGTGGCGCTCCACGGCAGCGCCGAGGACCTGGAAGCCCTGGCCCGCCGAGACGACGAGGTCGACGCGCTCTACGGAGCCGTCGTGACCTACCTCGGGCAGCTCTCGCAGGAGAACCTGGAGGCCGCGCAGTCCGAGCAGCTCGCCGGCTACATGAACACGGTCAACCACATCGAGAACATCGGCGACCTCATCGAGACCAATATCGTGGAGGCCGGGCGGGCGCGGCTGCGGGCGCACGTCCAGGTGAGCGACCCCACCGAGGCCGTCCTGGCGGCGCTGCACGAGAAGGTGTGCTGGGCCGTGCAGCACGCCCTCGAAGCCCTCGACGCCGCCAACCCGGACTGGGCCGTGGAAGTCATCGGCGCCAAGGAGGCCGTCAACCGGCTGGCCGACGAGGCGGAGCGCCACCTCGCCCGCCGCCTCCGTGCCGACGCCGCCGACCGGCTGGCCCACTATCGGATCGAATCCGAAATCATCGAATACCTGAAGCGGGTCTACTACTTCGCCAAGCGCATCGCCAAGAGCGTCGCCGCCGAGCCGGAACCGGCGCAGCGGCTCGCGCCGCCCGTTCCGGTGCCCTGACCCCTTTCACGTGTCTTCCGGCAAGACCATGCCCGATCCCCGCCCCCCTTCCCTCAGCAAAACGAAGTACCAGAAAGAACTGCGCACCCTGCAGATCGAGCTGAACCGGATGCAGCGCTGGATGCGGGCCGAGGGCCGGAAGATCGTGGTGCTCTTCGAGGGCCGCGATGCCGCCGGCAAGGGCGGCGTCATCAAGCGCATCACCGCCCCGCTCAACCCCCGCTTCGCACGCGTAGCGGCGCTGGACAAACCGACAGAGCGCGAGCAGACCCAGTGGTACTTCCAGCGCTACGTGGCCCACCTGCCCGCCGCCGGCGAGATCGTGCTCTTCGACCGGAGCTGGTACAACCGGGCCGGCGTGGACCGCGTGATGGGGTTCTGCACCGAGGCGGAATACCGCGAGTTTCTGCGCTCCTGCCCCATGTTCGAGCGCCTGCTCGTCTATTCCGATATCCAGCTCATCAAATACTGGTTCTCCGTCAGCGCAGCGGAGCAGGAACGCCGCTTCCAGGCCCGCATCGACGACCCGACGAAGCGCTGGAAGCTCAGCGAAGTCGATCTGGCGTCACGGGCCCGGTGGGTCGAGTATTCACGGGCCAAAGACCAGATGTTTCTCTACACGGACATCCCCCAGGCGCCGTGGTACGTGGTGGACGCGAATGACAAGCGCCGTGCGCGCCTCAACTGCATCCACCATCTCCTGAGCCTCATCCCCTACGAGCACATTGCACCCCAGGACGTCACGCTGCCCCCGCTACAGGGCGACGTCGGCTACGTCCGGCCGCCGGCCGATACGCAGACCTTCGTCCCGGAGATCTACTGACGCGGCGGCGCACCGTGCAGGGCCAGATTCAGGTTGGTGTTTCGGGCGTCGCCGGTCACCTCTGCCCGCCGCATGCCCGCGCCTGCTTGATGGTCAGGACGTACGCATCGCCCTGTCCTCGGAGGCGCTCGGCCGTGCCCTCTTCCGCCGACGCGAGATAGCCCTGCCGGATCGGATCGGCGGGATAGGCGTCGAGGGCCGCCGGGGCAGCATCCACCAGGAATTTGCGTTCGATTTCCCAGCCGTCGGGGGCCATGGCGCCGAGGATCGCGTTCGGTGCAGGGCGACGGCGCGCAGAACGCCGGGGCCGCGCCACGCAGGCGTACGAGGCGCTCTGGAAGGAGATCCAGCCGCTGCTCGACCTTCGCTAGCCCGCCGCGACGTGATCGGCGAAGGTGGGGGCGGCTGGCAGAACGACCCCGAGCGCGATCAACAGGCCGGAACCTCGAAACTCGATCCGGGCACTGCCGTTCGAGAGTCGCACGATGCAGCGCTATTCTCGACATACCCCGTGGCTCGGCGGCCTGCTCGTCGGCGTGTTCGTGCTGGGCGGCGTGCTCGCCCCGGCGCTCCACGTCGTGCAGGACGGTCTGGCGTGGGCCGCCACGCAGGCCGGCGCCGAGACGTGCGACCACTCGGCGCACGGCGCCACCGTCGAGAACGACCACGCCGACGCCGAGCTCGATCTCTGCCCGCTCTGCCTGCATCGCTGGAAAGCCGCCGTCGATCCGCTGGCGCTGCAGCCGGCGTTCGCGGTGCGCGACGAACATTTCTCCCCGACGCACCTCTCGCAAGAAACAGCGGCGCCCCGGCACTACGGCGCCCGCGCCCCCCCGCCAGCAGCCTGATCCGTGCCTGTGCGACGCGACGTCTCGATGCCCGCCGAGGGCGTCGGACGGCGTGTACGGGCTTTTTTTCTGGAATCAGGTAGATCGGCCTCGCCGTACGCGTCCGCCTCCGGGCGGGTCGGTGCGGCGGCCGAGAGGGTGGGTATGCTACGCCGATTTTGCTTTTTAATGGCGCTGTGGACCGTCGCGGTGCTCCCGGCCTTCGGGCAGGTGCTGCGCGGGCAGGTGACGACGCCGGAGGGCGAGGTGCTGCCGACCGTGCAGGTCGTCCTCCCCGATCTTCAGCGCGGCACCATCACCGACGATACGGGCCGTTACGTTCTCGCCGGGCTGCCGCGCGGCACGCACGCCGTCGAGTTTCGCTTCGTCGGCTTCCGGACGGAGCGGCGGACGGTGACACTCGGCGAGGCGGCGGTGACGCTCGACGTCGTGCTCGCCCCTGAGCCGGCCGAACTTGACGAGGTGCTCGTGACGGCCGAGGAGCAGGCCGAGGCCATGCTCCGCCGCTCGACGCACTCCGTCACGGTCCTCGATGCCGAGACGCTCGAAGGGCTTCGTGGGCAGACGCTTGGCGAGACGCTCCGCGAGTTGCCGGGCGTGACGACGCTCTCGACGGGGCCGTCGATCGCCAAGCCCGTCGTGCGGGGGCTCCACAGCCAGCGGCTCGTGGTGCTCAACGCCGGCGTGCCGCAGGAGGGGCAGCAGTGGGGCGGCGAGCACGCGCCCGAGATCGACCCGTTCGCGCCGGCGCGGATCGAGGTGATCCGGGGGGCGGCCGGCGTCGAGCACGGCATCGGCGCCATCGGCGGCGTCATCCGGCTGGAGCGGCCGTCGCTGCCGGCGAGCGCACCCGTCCGGGGGCGGCTGCTCGTCAACGGCTTCTCGAACAACCGCCAGGGGGCCGGCTCGCTCTACCTCCACGGCGGCCCGCGCGCCGTGCCCGGCCTCGGCTGGCGCCTCCAGACGAGCCTCCGCAAAGCCGGCGACGCTCGCACGCCGAACCACGTCGTCGGCAACTCCGCCTTCGAGCAGTTCGACGCCGCCGTGGACGTCGGCTACCAGCGCGACCGCTACAGGCTGAAGGCCTACGCCAGCCACTTCGGCACCGAGCTGGGGCTGTTTCGCGGCGCTCACATCGGGAACGTGGACGACCTGCTGCGTGCCATCGAGCGCGGCGAGCCGGCCGTCGCCTACGACTTCTCGTACGGCATCGACGCGCCGAAGCAGACCATCGCGCACGACCTGCTGACGCTGCGCGGCGAGGTGCGCCTCGGAAGCGGGGACTGGCTGGAGGCGCAGTACGGCCTCCAGCGCAACCGCCGCGCCGAGTTCGACGCCCACTGCCGCTTCTGCGACGACCCCGGCGCCGAGCCCGCCTTCCGGCTGACGCTCACGACGCAGTCGCTCGACGTGAAGCTGCGGCAGCGCCCGCGCGGCGGCTTCCTCGGCGTCGTCGGGGTCAGCGGCATGAGCCAGGGCAACGTCAACGGCGAGACCGGCTACCTGATTCCGAACTTCCGCGCCCTCACCGGCGGCGTCTTCGCCCGCGAGACGTACGTGCGCGGGCCGCTGACCCTGGAGGCCGGCGCCCGCTTCGACTACCGCTGGATGCGCGCCTTCCCGCGCGAGCGCCTCAGCCAGGGCGCCTTCGTCGAGCGGATCCACCGCTTCGCCAGCCTCTCCAGCGTGCTCGGCGCCATCTGGCGCTTCCGTGAGGCGTGGTCCGTGGCGGCAAACCTCGGCACGGCGTGGCGCCCGCCCGGCGTCAACGAGCTCTACAACTTCGGCGTGCACCACGGCACGGCCCAGTTCGAGACCGGCAACCCCGGCCTCGACGGCGAGCGCAGCTACAACGCCGACGTCACGCTCCGCCACCTCGGCGAACGGAGCCGGCTCGAAGTCAGCGTCTTCAACAACCGGATGCAGGACTACATCTTCCTCTTCCCCGAGGACGAGCCGCGCGTGACGATCCGGGGCACGTTCCCCGCCTTCCGCTACGCCCAGACCGACGCCGTGCTGCGCGGCTTCGACGGCTCCATCGGCTACGACGTGGCGCCGTTCCTGACGCTCTCGGCCGTCGCCTCGGTCGTGCGCGGGCGGGACCGCGAGGCGGATGACGATCTGATCTTCATGCCCTCAGACCGGCTGACGCTCCAGAGCGAGATCCACCTGCCGGACGCCGGTCTCTTCCGTGAGAACGAGATGGAGATCGAGGCCCTGCTCGTCCGCGAGCAGGATCGCTTCCCCGAGGGCGTCGACTTCGCAGATCCGCCGCCGGGCTATACGCTCCTCGGCTTCCATTACCGGACGGCGTTGCAGGTGGGCGCCGTGCCGGTGCGGTTGAGTCTGGAGGTCGAAAACCTGCTCAACACGAGCTACCGCGACTACCTGAGCCGCTTCCGCTACTTCATCGACGACCCCGGCCGCAGCCTCACGCTCCGCCTCCAGGTCCCGATCAACGGCGACGAGCGGTACTGAGAGGCGAGTGACCACCTGAAGCTATCGGCCATCCAACCACTGACGTCATGAAAGACCCCATGCACAAGACGCTCCCGTTCCTGCTGGCGTTCGTCTTCCTCACCTTCAGCGCGTGCGACTCGACCGATCCGGGGGATGGCGACGGGCCCGGCGAGGAGGAGCTGATCACCCGCGTCGTGCTCACGCTCACCGGCGGCGGCGAGACGCGCACGGCCACCGCCAGCGACCCCGACGGCGACGGCACGAACTTCGAGATCGACCCGATCGTCCTCGCGGCCGGCACCACCTACACCGGCACCATCGCGCTCTTCGACGACGTCAACGACGAGAACATCACCGAGGAAATCGAAGAGGAGGATGACGAGCACCAGTTCTTCTACACCGTCGCCGGTGCGGCGGCGGATCGGGTGACGGTCACCATCACCGACCGCGACGAAAACGGCCTGCCCGTCGGGCTTGCCTTCACGGTGGACGTCTCCGCAGGCGGCGCCGGGGCCGGCACGCTCAACGTCGTCCTCAGCCACTTCGACGACGAGCCCAAGACCGGCACGACCCGCAGCGACGAAACCGACGTGGATGTGACGTTCCCGCTGACCATCGAGTGAGTCGGAGAGTCGGAGAGTCGGGGCTTACGTGCTCCGTCTCCCCACCTCCCTCAGATCTCATACGGTTCGAACGAAACGAGGTACTCCACCCAGACGACTTCGCAGGCGCCGTTGCCGACGTCGTCGCGCGTCATCGACGAGCGCCAGGACCAGCCGTCGTCGGCGCGGATCTGGACGAGGTAACCGCTGAACCGGACGATCTCGCCGGG
>JAWWAN010000115.1:0-8720 GCA_033721675.1 Rhodothermales bacterium
GAGATAGAAGTTGAAGGGGCCCTCGACCGCCAGCCGCCAGCGGGCGAAGTGCTGGAGATAGAGCCGGCGTGCCGAGGTCTTGATGTCCATGACGTTGTGCGCCTAGAGGGTTAGAGGATGAGTGGGCTTCGGGCCGGGCCGGAGCCGGGCCGGAGCCGGGCCGAACGCGGCTCATGCGCGCGCGGCCTCCCGGAAGAGCGCGATCAACTGCTCGGCGTAGCGCTCCCAGGAGAAGTGTCGCGCCCGCGCGGCCGCGCGTTCGGCCTGCCGCGCCCGCGCGGCGCCGTCCTGGAGCACGCTTGCGAGCGTGCGGGCGCAGTCCAGCGGGTCGAAGGTGCGAAAGAAGCGCCCGGCCGTTCCGCACACCTCTCGGTTGACCGCCGTGTCGGCCGCTACCACCGGCAGGCCGGCCGCCATGGCCTCCACCATCGAATGGCCGAAGGACTCCGTGAACGAGGGGAAGACGTACAGGTCGGCCGCCTGGTAGAGCGCCCCCAGCTGCCGGTAGGGCACGTAGCCCAGCGTGACGACGTCCTCCCGAAGGCCGAGCGCCTCCACGCGCCGCATCAGCGCGTCGTACTCGGCGCGGTCCGTCGTGACGTCGCGGGAGAGCGTCGTGACCAGCTTGGCCCGCACGCCCTGCGCCTTCAGGTGCGGCAGCGCCTCGACCAGCGTCTCGACGTTTTTCTGGACGGCGAAGGTCGAAACGTTCAGCAGCAGGCGGTAGCCGTCCGCCTTCCAGCGGCAGAGGTCGCCCGCCAGCGCCGCCGTCTCGCTCCCCGCCTGCGTGAAGGCGGCGTGGTCAAATCCATAGTGGATACTCTCGGTCCACTTCCCCTCCAGATCGATGTAGTGCGCGACGAGGGCCTGCATGGCGCGGGTGGGGAACAGCACGAGGTCGGCCTGCCGGATCGAGAGCAGGCTGTGCCACCGCCGCGCCGTGTTTTTCTTCAAGCTTCGCCCCAGCTCGCGGTACTTCGCCTGGAAGGCCGGGTCGAAGTAGGCGAGGTTGCGAATCAGCAGCACCTGGGGGCGCGGGCTGAAGAACGTGCCGAACCCCGTCGAGGAGAACAGCACGTCGGCCCGGTGCTCGCCGAGCAGCCGAGGGATCCGCACCTGATCGAAGTAGAGCCGCGACGGACCGCTGGTGTCCGCGTAGGGATACGGTTCCAGCGTCACCCGCGGGTCTACGCCTGCGCCGGCCAGCTTCGCCCTCGTCTTGGCGGGCACGTACGCGATGAACTCGTCGTCCGGCGCGAGCTGGGGAGCCCATCGCAGCACGTTGCGCAGATAGGTAACGGATCCGCCCATGTGGGCCGAGGCCGCGTTGATCAGCACACGCATGCGGGTAGGCAGTAGCCAGCGTTCACGGAGACCCCGGCCTCGGCACGGCCGTCCAGGCGCCAGTCATGGCAGACAGCTTGGATGGTCGAGGCCGATCGCGGGGCAGCGTTCGCGGAGCCAGCCGAGCAGCACGTCCGCCACGACGCGGTGGCCGTCCCGGTTCCAGTGGCCGTCGTCCTCGTAATAGAGCAGCTCGCCGCCGGCGATCGCCCGCTGCATCGCGGGCACGAGATCGATGGCGGGCACGTCATGCGCGTGCAGGAAGTGGTTCATCATGTTCAGCGAGTTCTCCAACTGCTCCTGCTGGAAATACGTCGGAGCGAGGTTGGGGAAGGACTGCCCCACCTGGATGCCGTGTGGGACGTTCAGCACGGCGAACTCCGAACCGTGCCGTTCTACCTCGGCAGCCAGGGCCAGCATCAGCTGCTGGGTCAGCGCCCACGATTCGAGCTGGCTCTCAGAGTACTCCGTTCGGAACAGCTCGCGCTGATGAAACGCCGGCGCCAGCGGCGGCGGCGGGACCAGGGCCGAATACAGCACCGACCAACCCAGGAGGCCATCGAGTGGGCGCCGCGGTGCCAGCTGCTCGTCCTGCTCCACCGTATAGGGTTGCAACCCGGCTTCGCCGCGCACGAAGTAGGGCCGGCCGCACTTGCGAGCCAGGTGATGGTTCTGGTGGCCCGCCTCGTAGAAGTTGTCAGAGAGGTCGGTGTAGAGGAATACGGAGAGGATGGTCAGGTCCGGCTGGTACCGGTGCAGGCGCTCTTTGAAGAGGAGCAGTTGCTGAGCGGTGCCGTAGCCATCCACGCCGGCATTGATCACCTCGACGCGGTCGCCGGCCTCCCCTCCGCGGTTCAACTGCTGCTCCAGGAGCGTCGGGAACGCCGCCTCGATGGGGACCTGGAGCCCGCCGACGAAGGAGTCCCCGAGGAGCAGGATGCGGTAGGTATCGTCGTCCTTCTCCAGCGCGTGCTCTTCGTCGCGAAAGCCGAGTTCGTTGAAGCGCACGACGTTGGCGAACTCTCCGGATCGGGACACCTTGACCCCCGTCATGCCCGGCGAGTAGCTCCACCCGAGTTGCTCGTCACATTCGTAGATGTCCAGGGCGCTCCGGACGAACACTTCCGCGATGCCCAGGCCGGCGAGGGTCCCGAAGACGAGCAGAAGCATGTTCTGAAACCATACGATAGACCGAGTCCTCATCGCGTGCACGAGTGGCGTTTTAGGAGAGGGACGAGTGCCGTGTGAAGGGAGGCCCGGCGGAGCACCCTAGCGCCCCCCCCGGAGGCCGGCGGCGCCCGTTCCGGGGGCGCCCGTTCCGGCGATGCGCGGCCTCCGCCCTGGCCGCACCGGCATCACAGCCCGGGGCGGGCTGAAGGCGGGCGCGCGCCCTCCGGCAGGAGGCGCCCCCACGGCCGCATGGACATGGCAGAATCCCATAATCAGCCAGAGATACAGGCCCGACGCGCCGAGGGCAAAGAAGAACATCTCGCCCACGTTGACCATCAGGCAGGTCATCAGCATCCAGAAGAGCGGGATGCTGCCGTACCGCACGACCGGCTGGATGAGCACGAAGAGCAAGACCAGGATGAGCCCGGCACCGACGATGCCGGTCTCCTCCAGCACCGCCGACGGCATGAACCCCTTCTCGGTCGAGGCGCTGACCGGGAGCCCGAACGCCCCGACCTCGGCGCGAAACGCGCCGAGGTCGGAAGGCACGCCGAAGCCGATGCCCGTGAGAGGGGACTCCCAGAAATTGGCCATCGACCGCTCGATGGGTTCGCTGCGAGACTCCACCAACGACTCCGTCACGGTCACGCCGTCGTCTTTGAGCAGGAAGGCCATCGCCTTCTCCTGCAGGGTGGACCATTGCACCGCCGCAAAGAGACACGCGATGAAGAGGAGGGCCAGGGTGCCGCTCCGCGACAGGGCGTGCGCGATCACAGGCTGCCACGTCCGGCCTTTGAAGCGCCCCACGACGAGGGTGATACCGAGCCCTACCAGCGCCGCCAGTATCGCCGTCCGCGCGCCGGACGTATAGGCCCCGGCCCACGCCAGGACGCTCCCGAGCAGCACGGGCCATGAGCGCACCCCGTGGAAGACGAACAGGCCGGTGAGGAGCGCAGCGAAGGGCGCAACCACCGGGCCGTAGGTCTGCGGATGGCTCAGGATCCCCTGGAAACCGACCCCGTTGCGGGAGTAGCCCAGCTGCGTCCCGTAGAGGGGAAAGCTCGCCAGGAGAATGAAGAGACCCAGCGTGAAGAACCACGCCATCCAGTACTCGCGGAGGTGCGCGGTGCGATGCAGGGCGACGACCACCGTGCCGGCCCCGACCGCGAAGGTCACTCCCTTCAGGACGGACACGAGGGGAAAGCGGCTCTCGCTAAAGGAGAACACGAGCACGATGAGCGTGAACAGCAGGATCGGCTTCAAGACGCGGGGCGTAGGTGCGCCGAGCATCACGCTATCCCACACCATGCGGCCACACGCGGAGAACAGCACGACCCACCGGGCGAGCGACAGCCCCTTTGCACCCAGCAGGAGCATGAACGCCAGGAGGGTCAGCGCCTGAATGGCCTGCTTCGGCCCGCGGACCGCGTACACGGCGAGGCCGGCGCATATCACCACCCCGCTGGACGGCACGAACCAGACGGCGCCCAGGATCACGGCCAGCAGCACGAGGACGCGCGGCAACAACCGCGGCCCGCCCTCGGCGGCATCCGCACCCGGCACCGGTGGGAAAGGGGCGTACGTGTGCATCAACCTGTCTTCGGCCGGAGTGCCTGGACTCCGCTAACCAGGGTGTCGGCCCAGCGTTGCGGCGTGAACTGCTTCGACAGCAGATGGCTGTGCAGGCTCATGGCGGCCCATTGTTCGTCAGAGGCCTCCGAGACGCGTACCATGCCCTGCGCAAGATGCGCGGCGTTACCCGTCTCGAAGAGAAATCCGTTGTATCCGTCCCGCAGCAGGTGCACCGCGGCGCCGCAGGCTTCGGAGCAGAGCACGGGGAGCCCGGAGGCCGCTGCTTCCTGTACCACCACCCCCCACGGTTCGCGCTTGCTGGGCAACACGAAGGCCGACGCCCGCTCCATGAGGCCCGCGAGCGCATCGGGCTGGACGAACCCCATATCGACGATGCCGTCCTGCTCGGCTAACAGCGGCTTGTACGCACCGGCCCCCGCACACAGGAGCGGCCAGGGGCGCGAGACCCTGGTGCGATAGATCCGGTAGGCGTCGGTCAACACGTCCAGACCCTTCACCGGCACGTAGCGCCCCACGAACAGAAAGGCGCGCGGCCGGTCGCCACGGGTACGGTGGTAGGCCTCGGCGAACCGCGCCCAGTCGCACGCATAGACGCCCTCCCAGCAGCGTTCGCCGGTGAAGCCCAGCTTGGCGGCCAGCCACCGCTGCCGCTCGCCCGGCACCCACAGCGCGTCGATGGCGGGGTGCAGGTACACGGGCGCGATCAGCCGGCCGACCTGTTGACGCAGGGAACCGCTCCACTGCGTATCGGATCCGGCCACGACGACCGCGCCCCGCTTGCGGAGGCGCCGCGCCACCTGGAGGTAGCCCCGGTCCGACCAGCCGGAGAGGTACACGGCCTGGGGGTCGAAGCGCCGGAGCACGTCGTCCAGCTCCGCCGGGCCGAGGGCGCGCCGGTCGTGCAGGGCGTCGATCCAGTCGAAGTACGCGGCGGCGAACGGCGCCTCCTGCGCCGGAGGCTGCCGCACGACGAGCAGCTCCACGCCGTGGCGCTCCTTGAGCGTCTTCAGGCAGGCCGCGATGTAGCCCGAGAGCCGCGTGAAGAGAAACGCGACCCGCCGTACCGGCGGCGCCGCCGTGGCCGGCTCGATCTCGTGCACTAGCTCCATGCCGCTCCGCGCGCGGAAAAGCCTCCGTAGCGCCCTCCGGGGCGCCGGCATCCGGTGCTCATACGCTCGACAGGCTGCGGTCCGCGAAGGCCACCTCGGTCCCCTCCCGGTCCCGGTAGTAGTCGATGACCGCCCGCAGGATGTCGTCGGTCGTGTGCTGGGGCTCGTACCCGATGACCCCGCGCAGCTTGCGGATGTCGGGCGTCCGGCGCCGCATGTCTTCGAAGCCCGGCCCGTAGACGGCCTCGTAGGGGACGTGGAAGTAGCCCGCCTCGGACCCCGCGAAGGCGCAGACGCGGCGCGCGAGTTCGTTCATGGTGATCTCTTCCTCGCTCCCGATGTTGAACACCTGCCCTTCGGCCTCGGGCGTCTCCATCAGCGCGGCGATGGCGCGGACGGCGTCGTGGACGTGCGTGAAGCACCGCGACTGCTCGCCGTCGCCGAAGACCTGGATCGGCTCGCCGCGCAGCGCCCGCTGGACGAAGTTGGGGATCACCATGCCGTACCGGCCGGTCTGGCGCGGCCCCACCGTGTTGAAGAAGCGCGCGATGACGACGGGCAGCTTCTTCTCGTCGTAGTAGGCCAGCGCGAGGAACTCGTCGATGGCCTTGGAGCAGGCGTAGGCCCAGCGCCGCTTCGTCGTCGGCCCCAGCGTCCAGTCGCTGTCCTCGCTCAGGTGCGGCAGGTCGCCGTTGTGATCCATCGACTTGCCGTAGACCTCCGAGGTGGAGGCCACCAGGATCTTCTTCTGGTGGTAGTAGGCCAGCTTCAGCACGTTCTCGGTGCCCTGCACGTTCGTCACGATGGTCTCGACGGGCTCCTCCATGATCAGCTTCACCCCGACGGCCGCCGCCAGGTGGAAGATGCGGTCGCACTGCTCGACCTGGCGCTCCAGCGTGTGGTAGTCCAGCACGTTGCCGATCGTATAGCTGAACCGGTCGTGCCCGGTGAGGGCCTGGAGGTTGCCGAGCGAGCCGGTGGACAGGTTGTCGATGACGTGGACGTGGTGCCCCTGGCCGAGCAGGTGCTCGGCCAGGTGGCTGCCGATGAAGCCGGCACCGCCGGTGATCAGATACCTCATAGGGCCTCTCCAGATGAAGGATGGATTGCAGTCTGGCGGGGTTCCGGGGCCAGAAAAGGAGCCGACCGCCTGCGGATTCCTTTCCCCGTGATGCGGGCGCGTATCTGTTCGGCGAAGTAGCTCTTCGCCGTGGGGATCGCCTCGTACTGCTCGGGCGTCGTGACCAGGTTCAGCCGCAGGTAGTCGAGCCGGCGGAGCGTCTCGCGCTGCACCCGCCACGGGCCGGTGATCCAGCCCTTGAGCCCGAGGCCGAAGAGCCGGACGGCGTCGAGCGGCCCCCGGAGCACGTGCCCGAAGCGCACGCTCTTCTGGAGATGCAGGAGGGGGATCCAGAACAGGTGCGCGAGCGGCTGGAGGACGCCCGGAAGGTGGATCATGTACGTCCATAGGCGCCAGCGCGCCGTGAGGAACAGCCGGTTGTACGGAACCCGGTTCTTGGCCGATTGCAGGTGGTACACGCAGGGGCCGCCCAGGTGCAGGATCCGGTAGCCGAGGTCGAGAAACCGGAACGTGAGGTGCAGCTCGGCGCCGGCCAGCAGGTAGTGCGGAAAGCCGCCGGCCTCCCGGAGCACGTCCGCCCGGATGAGCACCGCGCAGCTGATGAAGTTGCCGCGGTAGTGGTCGGTCTCGATCACGTCCGGGCCGCAGCCGAACGTGGCGCCCGTCTCCGGGTGGATGATCCGCGGCTCGATGAGGGCCACCTCCGGCTCGCGCTCCATCCGCTCGACGAGGTGGGTCACGATGCCCGGCGTCAGGATCGCGTCGTTGTCGACGAGCAGGACGTACTCGCCGGTGGTGTTCTTGAAGGCGATGTCGCGCCCCTCGAAGTCGCCGTAGTTCTTCGGCATATAGAGCATCCGGACGTCCGGGAACGCGCGCGTGATCGCCTCCGGCGACCCGTCGGTCGAGGCGTTGTCCAGGACGAGGATCTCCATGGGGCCGTAGTCCTGTTCGACGATGGACTGCAGGCACATCAGCGTCTCTTCCTTCCGGTTGTGGCTCAAGACGATGACGCTCACCAGAGGCTGGCTCATGACGCGATCGGAGAAGGGTACGTTCGTAGGAAAGGGCGCAGGCCGGGCGGGCGCTCAGCCCGCGAGGACGGGCGTGCGCTCGGACGCGTGGTAGACCCGGAGCAGGTGATCCAGATGGCGCTGCCGGGAGAACTTCTCGCGGATGAGGTCGAGGCCGTTGCGGCCCATGCGGGCGAGGGCGTCCTCGTCGAAGAGCAGCTCCCCCAGCGCCCGGGCGGCCGCCTCCGTGTCTTTCGGTGCGGCGAGGTAGCCCGTCTCTCCGGGGATCAGCCATTCAGTGACGCCGCCGACGTCGAAGGCCACGACGGGCACGCCCGTAGCGAGCGCTTCGAGCCCGACGATGCCCAGCGTCTCGGGGAGGATCGAGGGAAACACGCACACGGTGGTCTCCTCGAACAGGTCCCGGATGGCCCCGCGCTCGACCCACGGCCGGCAGTCGAGCCGGTCTGCCACGCCGAGCGACTGCGCCAGCGCCCCGACGGCCTCGCGGGTCCGCTCGGTGAAGTCCCCGACCATCACGCCCTGCACCGCCTCCGGCAGCTGCGCCAGCATCTCGAGGAAGTATTCATAGCCCTTGTAGTCGCGGATGCGGCCCAGGAACAGGATGGTGGGGCGGTCCGGCAGGGCGCGGGGCTGCGCCAGCGGGGGCAGCTCGCAGAAGTACGGGATGACCGAGACCCGGTCTGCGGAGAACCCCGCCTGGCGGTGCCGGCGCCCGGCGTCCGTGCACGGGCAGACGAGATGGGCGATCCGGTCCCGGTTGCCGATGGCCCAGCGCGCCAGGCGATACGACGCCAGACCGGACTGCGGCCGTATCGACATGCACTTCTTCTGGAGCGTGATCGGCAGGCACCGCCAGCTGCACGTCCGCTCGCAGATTTCCTTGGGGCGCTCCAGGTAGAAGTCGTTCGCCGGGCAGATCAGGTTGTGCGTGTGGGTCGTGAAGACCATCCGGAACCGGTCCAGCAACTGCTCCAGAAACGCCAGGTTGTGGATGTTGTGAACGTGGACCAGCGACGGGCCGAAGCGCTCCAGGGCCGCCACGGCCTCCGGCACGGCGTCGTCGGAGAACGGGATGAACTCGGCGTCCAGCGCCACCGCCTCGTCGCGGTTGCGGTACACCACGGCCTGCTCGATGCCGGCGGCCCGGAGCTCCGGGATCAGGTTGAGCACGTACGTCTCCAGCCCGCCGACGAACATGACGTTGTTGATCAGGTGCGCGACGCGCATCGTCCCGTTGCGGTTGTGCATAGTGTCCTGCTTTATCAGATGGATGCGGTATCAGATGGATGTGGCGCCCCGTCCCTGGCGGCCGGGACCGGTCCGAGACGCGCGGGGGGCCGTCTCCGCTCGGCGGGGGCAGCCCGCTGCGCCCACCCGATCTCGCCC
>JAWWAN010000116.1:0-8597 GCA_033721675.1 Rhodothermales bacterium
CCGCCGCTGGGTGGACGCCGTGCTCGAGGGCCGGTTCGTGATCGACGTGCCGCACCGCCTGGAAGCCACCGTCCCGGGCCGCTTCCACGCCACGCGGGGCTCGTGTTGCCGGCTCCCGCGCCGGCGCGGCCCCGGGAGAGCGAGGCACTCCCGAAGGTGAGGGGCCGCCACAGGAGGGCGCCGTAGCCGGCCAGCCGCAACCGCGCGAGGAAGTCGTCGCCGGCGGGGAAGGCGGCGACCGACGCCGGGAGGTAGCGATACGCGCCGTCGTCCTTGGAGAGCGCCCCGCCCACGCGGGGCAGGACGTGGCGCGAGTAGAGGCCGTAGAGCTGCTTGATCGGGAACGCGCGGGGCTGGCTGAACTCGAGCACGACGAGCGTGCCGCCGGGCCGCAGCACGCGGCGGATCTCCTCCAGCCCCCGGTCCAGATCCTGGAAGTTGCGCACGCCGAAGGCCACGAGCGCGGCGTCGAACTGAGCGTCGGAGAACGGCAGCTTCTCGGCATCCCCGCGCTGGAGCGTGACGCGGTCCGCGAGGTCCATCCGGGCGATCTTCTCGCGCCCCACCTCCAGCATCTGCTCGGCGATGTCGACGCCGACGACCTTCTCGGCCTCCAGCCGGCGGGCGGCCTCGATGGCGAGGTCGGCGGTGCCGGTGGCGACGTCGAGGATGCGGCGCGGGCGGGCGTCCTGGAGCAGGGCGACGGCCTGGCGCCGCCACCCCCGGTCGATGCCGAGGCTGAGGATCCGGTTGAGCAGGTCGTAGCGCGGCGCGATGGCGTCGAACATCGCCTCCACCTGCTCCTTCTTGCCTTCGACCTCTCCGATGGGCGGATGGTGATTCATAGAATGCTCCGTGGTCAAGAGGGCCAGGGGGTGCCGGCCCAGGGGCGACGGATGCGGCGTGCGGCGGCCTAGCTCAACACCTGCGTCAGCTTCAGCAACTCGTAGTTGATCGCCTTCTTGCGGCTCCAGACGTTGCGCATGGGCGTGAGCTTGATCTCGCTGTTGACGACGCCCACCATCGCGTTCGTGTGGCCGGCCAGGAGGGCATCGACGGCGGCCGTGCCCAGGCGGCTGGCGAGCACGCGGTCTCGCGCCGTGGGCGAGCCGCCGCGCTGCGTGTGCCCGAGGATGCACACGCGCAGGTCGATCTCCGCAAACGCGTCGTCGGCCCGGAGCGCCTGCTCGATGATGTGGGCGCCGCCGTGCTCGTCGCCCTCGGCGATCACCACGATGGACGACCGCGACTGCGCCGCCATCAGCGAGTGGATGCGCTCCTTGACGTCCTCGATCTGGGTGAGCATCTCGGGGATGAGCACCATCTCGGCGCCGCCCCCGATGGCGCACTGGAGCGCGATGAACCCGGCGTCCCGGCCCATGACCTCGACCAGGAACAGGCGGTCGTGCGCGTCGGCCGTGTCGCGGATCTTGTCGATGTTCTCCAGGGCGGTGTTGAGGGCGGTGTCGAACCCGATGGTCTCGTCCGTGCCGAAGAGGTCGTTGTCGATGGTCCCCGGGCAGCCGATCGTCGGGATCTTATGCTCGTCGTAGAGGGCCGTCGCGCCGCGGAAGGTGCCGTCGCCGCCGACGCCCACCAGCCCGTCGATGCCGGTCGCTCGGAGCTTCTCGGCGGCCCGAGCGCGGTATTCGGGCTCCTTGAAGCGCATCGAGCGGGCGCTCTTGAGGATCGTCCCGCCCTTCTGCAGGATGTTGGACACCGAGCGCCCGTCCATCTCCACGAAGTCGCCGTCGATCATCCCGGCGTAGCCGCGCCGGATGCCCACCACTTCGAGGTCGTTGGCGACGGCGGTGCGGACGACGGCGCGGACGCAGGCGTTCATGCCGGGGGCATCGCCTCCGCTCGTGTACACGCCGATGCGGCGGATCTCGTCCATGCCGGGGGTGGGTGCAGCTCGAAAAAACGCGAAACGTGAGGGCGCCCGTAGCAGCGTGCCCTCACGTTTCGCATCGCTACGTGCATCGCGGAGACGCTAGCGCGCAGCGACCGGGCGGGCTACGACAATGCCGATTTGACGCTTGTTGTTCATCACGTAGTCTTGAAGATCCGGCGAAACCTTGACGCCGCCCGTCGTGGAGGCGTGCAGGAAGCCGGTCGAGCCGTCCTCGCCCTTGTAGACGAGCCCGCTGTGGGTGACGTCGAGGCCGTCGATGTCCGTGGCGGTGGCGATGATGTCTCCGGCGCGGAGGTCGTCGTAGACCGTGCCGATGCGGTCTTGCGGGACGTAGTAGAGGGTGAGGGTACGGAGGCTGTCTTCCATCGCCTGGATGCCCTGGAAGAGGCTGTCGTTCTCGGCGAAGCGGGGGTAGGCGTCGCGGTGCTCACTCATGAAGGTGAGCTGCTTGTCCAGCACCTCGCCGCCGATCTCGCCGGTGATGTTGCGGACGTTCCCGCGCCGCTCGTTGTCGGCGATCCAGTCGGAGAAGTAGTGCAGGCGGCTGCAATAGCCGTTCATCGCCCCGCGCCGATAGCGCTGATCCTGGATGTGGCCGAGGAACGTCTCGTAGGAATAATCCTGCGCGGCGATGCCGCGCGCGAGGGCCAGCGCGGTCTCGATGAAGAGGACGCAGTCGAAGCCCGTCAGGCTGGCGATGAGCGTCTCCTGCTCGGGCTCGTCGAGGGTGCCGGCGGCGTAGGGCGTGCCGAGGAATTCCAGGCCAACGGCCTGCATGATCTCGCCCAGGGGACGCTCGTGCAGGTTCGCGCGGCGCGCCTTCGCCATCACCTCCTCGAAGAGACGCTGCGAGGCGCTGTCCGGCGGCGCCGTCGGTGCCTCCAGGGCGGCCGGGCGCGCCGGGACGGCAGGTGCGGCCTCCTCCTCGGCCCGGCAGCCGAGGAGGAGAACAAGCGCGGCGGTGAACAAGAGAGTCCAGGTACGCATGGCGACGATCTCTGAGGGCGGTGAGGTTGGGAAGGCGAGCATGGATGGAGAGGCAGCGACGGAGTGGGCCTGCCGCCGCGTCCGCTGCCTCGCGGAAGCGGTCTTCCTACGCCGATCGCCCGTCCTAATCTCCATCCTGTGGCGAAAACGTAACGTGGGTGATCTCTTCGGGGGCGTGCCAGGCCGCCTTCGTCTCGATGGCGCACGCGAGGCGGCGCTCGTACTCGTCGGCCGGGATCGCGCAGGCCCCGAAGCGGCGCAGGTGCGGGGTGGTGTACTGGGTGTCGAGCAGCACGAAGCCGCCCCGGCGAAGGCGCCGCACGAGGTGGACGAGGGCGACCTTCGAGGCGTCGGTGACGCGGTGGAACATCGACTCGCCGAAGAACGCTCCGCCGAGCGCCATCCCGTAGAGCCCCCCGGCGAGCCGGCCGTCCTGCCAGCACTCCACGCTGTGCCCGAACCCCCAGCGGTGCAGCGCCCCATAGGCCTCGATGAGTTCTTCGGAGATCCAGGTGGACGGGCGGTCTGCGCAGGCCCGCATGACCGCCTCGAACGCCCGGTCCGTCGTGACCTCGAAAATGCCCCGGCGGACGACCTTCGCCAGGTTCTTGGGCACGTGAAACGCGTCGAGCGGGAGGATGCCGCGCTGCTCGGGCCGGTACCAGTAGAGCGCCCCGTCATCGGGATCGGCCATCGGGAAGATGCCCTGCTGATAGGCGTAGAGCAGCATTTCGGGCGTCAGCCGTGTCCGCATGCCTCCGTCCGCACATCGAATGAGAGCCGTTTCGCTACAAATTAACTCGCTGCGGCCTGCGATGTTTGTATCTTGGCGGCCTCCCCAGACCGCGCCGTGCCCATGCCCCAGGAAGATCGCTATCGCGCCCACGTCGGCGAGCGCGCCTTCGACGTGCTGCTGCGAGACGGCCAGGTGCTCGTCGATGGCGAGCCGGTGGCCTGCACGCTCGTCCCGCTGGGCGGGGGGCGGTACACGCTCCTCGCCGAAGGGCGCAGCGTGCCCGTCGTGATCGAGCCCACCGGGCCGGGCCGCCACCGCGTGACGCTGGACGGCCGCGAGGTCGAGGTGGCCGTGAAAGACGCGCGCGCGCTGCTGCTCGAACGCTTCGGCCTCGCCGAGGCCGACGGCGCCGCCACCCGGGAGGTCCGCGCCCCGATGCCCGGGCTGGTGCTGCGCGTGGCCGTCGAGGCCGGGCAGGCCGTGGCGGAGGGCGACGGCCTGCTGGTGCTGGAGGCGATGAAGATGGAAAACGAGCTGCGCGCCACGGCCTCCGGCACCGTCAAGGCCCTCCACGTCGCCCCCGGCGAGGCCGTCAGCAAGAACGCCCTGCTGATCGAGTTCGAGTAGCCGGTCTCCAGGGTCATGGCCCTACGTCCTCCGCGCGCCCTCGCGGCCCCAGCCGACCGGATGACTCACGACCGGATGACCTGCGACCTGTTGACCTGAGCCCTCGCCGCCATGCCCGTCCTCGTCACCGGCGCCACCGGCTTCCTCGGCTCGGCGCTGACGCGGCGGCTCGTCGATGACGGGGCGACCGTGCGGATCCTGCGCCGCGTTCGCTCGCGCCTGGACCTGCTGGGGCCGGCGGCGGACCGCGTAGAGCACGCCGTGGGGGACGTCACGGCGCCCGAGACGCTGGCGGCGGCCTTCGAGGGCGTGACGCACGTCTACCACGCCGCCGCCTACGTCGGATTCGGCGGGCGGAAGGCGCGCGAGCGGCTGTGGCGGGTCAACGTCGAGGGGACGGCGCACGTGGTCAACGCGGCGCTGCGGGCCGGCGTCCAGCGGCTCGTCCATACCTCCAGCATGGCGGCCTTCGGGCGGCCCGAGGGCACGGATGTAGTGATCGACGAGGCGACGCCCTGGCAACCCTCGCGCGCCAACTCGGCCTACGCGCGCTCGAAGTACGCCGCCGAGATGGAGGTGCAGCGGGGCGTGGCCGAAGGGCTGGACGCCGTGCTCGTCAACCCGGCCCTCCTCTTCGGCATCGGGCGGCCGGGCGAGAACACGCGGCGCATCGTCGAGTCCGTCCGCACCGGCGCGGTGCCGGCCATCCCCACCGGCGGCACGAACGTGGTGGACGTGCTGGACGTGGCGGAGGGGCACGTCCGCGCGATGGCGCGCGGGCGCACCGGGGCGCGTTATTTTATGGGTAGCGAGAACCTCTCGTGGCGGGCGATCTTCGAGACGCTGGCCGCGGCCCTCGGCGTGCCGCCTCCCCGGCGCACCCTGCCCCCGGCCGCCGCGACTGCGTTTGCCACGGCCGCCGAGGCTTTCGCGTTCCTGACGCGCTCGGAGCCGCGCTTCACCCGCGAGATGGCGCGCCAGACGGCCCGGTTCTACCAGTACGACCACCGCCGCGCCGTCGAAGAACTGGGCTGCACGTTCCGCCCGTTCTCCGCCACGGCCCGCCGCATCGCCGATGCCCTGGGGAAGGATCCACAGGCTGCCGGTGTATAAATCTTGCTACAACCCTGCCGGCGCCACAACCGGCCCGCGCCCGTGGCGTTTTCTGCGGTGAGCCACCTTCGATCCCCTCTTCCTCCCGGCCGCGCGATGCCTGAGCCCGCCTCCGCACTTTCCAGCGACAGCGACACCGCCCCCGGCATGCCCATGCGCCTCCTCATCGTGGACGACGACCCGAACGTCGGCCTCGCGATGACGAACTTCTTCGAGCAGCATGGCTTCGACGTGACCCATGCGCCCGACGGGGAGACGGCTCTGCGCACACTGCGCGAGCGGACCGACATCGATCTGGTCACGCTCGACGTCAACATGCCCGGCATGGACGGCTTCGAGGTGCTGCGCCACACGCAGGAGATGGGGCTCGCCGCGCCCGTGCTCATGGTCACGGCGCGCGGCGAACGCGAGGACGTGCTCAAGGGCCTCGGCCTCGGCGCCCGCGACTACGTCGTCAAACCGTTCGACCCGGACGACCTGCTCCAGCGCATCGAGAAGCTCCTCGGCCTCACCGGCACGGCCCAGGACGTCCCGCCTTCCGTCCGCATCGGGTCCGTCGAGGTGGACTTCACGAGCAATGCGCTGCTGCACGACGGCGAGGCGCTCGCCGCCGACGAGCAGGAGATCGAGATTCTGCGCGTGCTGATGCGCTACCGGGGCGAGGCCGTCTCGCGGAAGCGCCTGCTGCGCGAGGCCTGGGGCATCAACCCGGACCACGTCTCGTTCAGCGTCTCCACGGATATCATCCAGCGCGAGATGGAGAAGCACATGGAGGCGCTGCGCGCCAAGATGGAGCCCAACCCCAGATCGCCGCGCTACCTCCACACCGTCGTCGGCCTTGGCTATCGCCTCGAACTCGACGACGACGATGCGTGAGCCGCTCTTGACCCGTGGGGCTCCGCGGTTTCTGGACGAACCCTTCCCGGGCCGGTGGGCGTATTGCTCCGCGCCTCCGGATCACGCCGCCTCGTCCCTCCCCGCCGAGCCATGTTGCACGCCTCTGCCCTGCCATTCGTGGTGCGCCGCACGCATCAGGTGATCAGCGGAAACGAGGTCACCTCGACGCGTGAGGTCCTGCACGGCCTCCTGCACCTCGACGGCGACCGGCTCCGGGTCCAGTGGCGCACCACGCGCGAGATCAGCCAGTACGGCCGTGAGGTCCGCACGGATCGCGAGCTGGCGCCGTTGCGCGAGGTCTCGATCCCGCTCTCGGGGCTGGCCGGCGCGCGCGTCCGGCGGCGCTGGCGCCGGTGGCGTTTCGTGGAGGGGGTGGTGCTGACGGCCGCCGACCTCCGCGCCTTCGACGCGCTCGCGGCGGAAGCCGACGCGCCGGGGCTCGTGCTGGAGCATCCGGCCGAGGTGATGCTCGACGTGCGCCGCGCGGATCGCGCGCTGGCCCGGGAGTTCGTGAGCGAGCTGCGGCTGGCGATCAGCGAGCTGCGGCTGGCGTCCTACGAGGAGCCGGCGCCCCTGCTCGCGCCCGAAGATCCTCTGCTGGCGCCCGGCGATGCAGCGCCCTCCTGCGCGCAGGGCGAGCACTCGGCCGCGCGGCTGCCGGGGCGGTCTGGCAGGCCAGGATCGTGACGGCTCCAGCTGCCTGCTCCGATCACCCCCCCGTGAGGGCCTGCAACTCGTACGAGGCCGCCGCGTAGCGCGGTCCCCATGCCACGGATACTGCTCGTCACGCCGGTCGCCAAGGAACGCGATGCGCTGCTGGAGCGCTTCGCGGCCGCCGGGTGCGCCGCCGAGCGCCTCCGCGCGCGGGTCGATGCATTCTGGATTGCGGACCTCAGCACCGTCTGTGCGGCGGCCGGGCACGGGAAGGCCCAGTTCGCCCTCACCACGCAGCATCTCATCGACGCACACGGCCCGTTCCACGCCGTCGTAGCAGCGGGCGCAGCGGGCGCACTCAGCCCCACCCTCCGGCCCGGCGACGTCGTGCTGGGCACCGAAGCCGTCGAGCACGATTACAAGCCCCGGTTCCACGGGGTCGGGCCGCCGCCACGCCACGCCACCTCCGCCGCGCTTCGCGAGGCCATCCTGCACGCTCAACCGCCGGAGCCTCCGGTACGGTTGCACTGTGGGCCGATCGCAAGCGGAGACGAAGACATCGTCGGCGCCGCGCGGGCGCAGGCGCTGCGGGCGCTCACCGGCGCGCTGTGCGTGGCCTGGGAAGGCGCAGGCGGCGCGCGGGCCGCCGCCTTCAGCGGCCTCCCGTACGTGGAACTCCGTACCGTCACCGACGCGACGGACGAGGGCGCAGCCGACAGCTACCGGGGGCACCTCGCCGACGCGGTCGGCAACCTCGGCACGGTCCTGCTCCCCTGGCTCCAGGCGTACACCGCCGGAGGCGGCGCGCCCGGGTAGAACCCACGCCCCGGCGCGCGGATGAGCGCGACGCGAGCGCGCCTTCGTTGCGCAAGAACTCGCTGCAACGTATCGTGGATGCACTACGCCCAGAACGCCTGAAGTACACCCCGGGAGGGAACAGCATGAACGCCCTATCGCACCCGAACCCGGCTCCGGCCGACGAGTCGACCGCGTCTGACGTCGTGGCGCGCGCGCCGGCGCCGGGCACGGCGATCGTGACGCGCAATCAACTACCTCGCACCCGCCTGGGCGATGCGCACGGCATCCTCACCGTGGAGCCTCGCGCCGAGCCGGATGGCTCCCAGCGGACGATCGTGACGCGCCGGAGGGCGTGGCTGCGCCGGCGGCGGCGCAAGCGGATCCTGACCGCCGTCGCGCTCGTCCTCGCGCTCTTCCCGCCGATGTGGGCGGTGTACCTCGTCGCGTGGCTCATCTGGCGCAGCCAGCCGAAGCAGCAGTCGATGCGGCGGGTGCGGCAGGCGGTGAAGGCGCTGGAGAAAGACCAGGCCGGCGTGGCCATGAAGCAGCTCCAGGAGGCCCATTATCTGGACCCCTCCAACAGCGACGCGCTGTACTGGCTCGGGCTCCTGCTGAGCCAGCAGAACCGGCAGGAAGAAGCCGAGGAAGCCCTCTCGCTCGTCGCCGAGCGCGTGCCGGGCCTGCCGGAGGTCGAGGCGGCGCTCGTCGATGCCTACGTGGCGATGGGCGAGGCGGACGGCGCCATCTACCACGCACAGCGTCTGCAAGACCTGGCGCCCTACGCCACCGAGACCCTGCTCAAGCTGGCCGACGCCTTCGAGGCCGCCGGCCAGCTGGACCTCGCCATCCGCGCGCTCGAACAGGCGCCTC
>JAWWAN010000117.1:0-8590 GCA_033721675.1 Rhodothermales bacterium
GGGCGGCGAAGCGCCCGGACGACCTGCCGGTTCGGGGGGTCGGCGTCGTCCACTTCGCCGTCGGACGTGTCGCTGGCGAGATGGAGTTGGGGCGCGAGGCGCAGCAGCGCCGGGACTTCATCGGCATGGGCCGTACACGGCAGGATGAGGGCCGTGCCGAGCACGCCCACGAGCAGCAGCAGGGTGACAAGACGCATGATGAGAAGAGCCTCCGGGCGATGACTTGTTCTTGCGGAACGGGTGCTGCGTCTTCCGAAGAGCTAGACAGCGACAAACCGAAAAACGTTTGCGGCCGCCGTGCCGAACGGGACAAAGACCGCACCGTCGCTAATTTTTTAGCACCTACTTTCCGCGCCTACGCGTTTTTTTAGACAGGGTTACAGATTCGCGCAGGGAAAAATCACGCCGCACATGCCGGCACGCGGGGTTCTGCCCGAAGAAACGTTCGGCGGCGCGCCGCCCACCTTCGCACCGAAACCAATCGCATCCCGGTGCGGCCACCCGCTCAGCCGGCGCGGTCCACGGCGGCGGCGGCGGTAGCCAGGAGTCGCCGGTGGAGGGCGGCGTTCGCGGCCCGCTCCGTCCGCACCTCGATGAGGGAAGCACCGTCTCGCTGCCGCGCCGCTTCGTAGGCGGCGGTGAAGGCGGCTGGGGTGGCCGGCCGCGCGTACGGCAGCCCAAACATCTCGGCCGCGTGCGCGAAGCCGAGCCCGTGCGGCGTGCCGAAGTAGGGTTCGAAGAGCGCCTCGTGGCGCGCGATGGGCAGGAAGTGAAAGATGCCGCCGCCGTCGTTGTTGATGGCCACCACGGTGACGGGGCGCTCGCGGAGGAGCGCCAGCGAGTTGAGGTCGTGCAGGAGAGCGAGGTCGCCGGTGAGGAGCGTGGCCGGGGCGCCGCGCCCCTCGCAGAACCCCGCCGCCGTCGCCACCAGCCCGTCGATGCCGCTCGCGCCCCGGTTGGCCGCCACCGGCACCGCCGCCCCATCCGCCGGAGCGAACATATCGACGTCGCGCACGGGCATGCTGCTGGCGAGGACGAGCCCGTGCCCGGAGGGGATCGCGCGCGCCACCGCCCGCGCCACCCACGGCTCGCTGATGGCCTCGGCGTCGCCGAGCGCGCCCGTGAGGGCCGCGGTGGCTCGCTGGTCGGCCTCCCGCCACGCAGCCCGCCAGGACGCATCGCCGGGCGTCGCTACGGCCTCCGCCAGCACCGCGCAGAAGGCCGCCACGCCGGCCTCGATGCGATCCGTGACGTGGTGGTGCGGGTCGATGCGCCGGGGATCGTCGTGGACGAGCACGTAGGGATCGGGGCGATGGCGTGCGAGCCACTGCCCGAGCCGCTTGGACGTGGGCCGCGCGCCCACCTGCACGACGGCCTCCGGCGCGTGTGCATCCGCGAACGCCTCGCTCCCGAGCACCAGGTCGTAGTGCGGGATGACGCTCTCCGCCGCGCCGTGCCCCAGCCGGAGCTGTGAGCCGACGTCCGGCAGCAGCGGCCAGCCGAGGCGTTCCGCCAGCTGCAGCGCCGCCCGCCCCTCTTCCACCGTCGCCAGCCGACCGGCGACGACGAGGCCACGCCGCGCCGCCCGCAGCCGTTCGGCCAGGTGCACTACCGCCCCGGCATCCGGCCGGCGTGGGGCGGCGTCGTAGCGGGTGTATGGCGCTGCCGAGGTCCGCCAGCGCAGCGGGCCGGCGGCGCCCTCAGGAGCCGGCTCCGGCTCCGGCGCCAGCGGCTCACGAAACATGCAGTTCAGATGGACCGGCCCCTGCGGCGTGCGGCGGGCACGGTGCACGGCCTGATCCACCGTCGTCAGGATCACCGAGGGATCGATGGCCGGCGTGGACGCGGGAAGGTCGAAAGCCCAGCGGACGTAGGCGCCGAAGAGGCCGGGCTGGTCGATGGTCTGGTTCGCCCCGGTAGCGCGCAGCTCCGGCGGCCGGTCGGCGGTGAGCAGCAGCATCGGCACGCCGTCCGTCGCAGCCTCGACGATGGCGGGGTAGCCGTTGGCGAGGGCCGTGCCGGAGGTGGTGATCCAGGCGGCGGGCTGGCGTGTGGCACGGCCGTAGCCGAGCGCGAAGAAGGCCGTGCCGCGCTCGTCGTAGTGCATTACGGCCCGCGCGCGGGGCTGCGCCGCCACCGCCGCCACGAGCGGCGTCGAGCGCGAGCCGGGCGCCATCACGAACATCTCGACGCCGCACCGCACCAGCTCCTCGACGATCAGATCAGCCCAGTGCATGCGGGGAGGGGAAGGGGGAAGGGGGAAGGGGGAAAGGGGGGTCCATCAATCCCCCTTCCGCTTCCCTATTGGCTCTTCCCCAGAATTTTGGTGAAGTCGCTGATCTTGCACTCGATCTCGTCCCACTCGCTCTCCGGGACGGAGCCTTCGACGATGCCGGCGCCGGAGTAGAGCGCGAGGCGGCGGGGCCCGACCAGGCCCGAGCGAATCGCGACGGCGAACTCGGCGGCGTCCGGGCCGATCCATCCCACCGGGCCGGCATACCAGCCCCGGTCGAACGGCTCGTGGCGGCGGATCGCGTCGAGCGCGGCACGGGCCGGATAGCCCCCCACGGCGGGCGTCGGGTGGAGCGCGGCCAGCACGTCGAGGCTCGTGACGCCCGCCCGCAGTTCAGCGCGCGCGCGCGAGACGAGGTGCCGCCCGCTGGCCAGCTTCATCTCCGCCGGATCGTCCAGCCGGACGTCCTCGGCGAGCCGGGCGAGGCCTTCGCGGAGACTGACGCGAACGTATTCGTGCTCGCGGCGGTCCTTGTCACTCTTGAGGAGTTCTTCGAGGAGGCGCGCGTCATCCTCGTGGGAGGCGCCGCGCGGGCGCGTCCCGGCGACGGCCTCGGTCTCGATGCGCCGCCCCTGCCGCCGGAACAGCCGTTCCGGCGAGGCTCCGATGAAGGCTGTGCCGGGTGCAGGCTGGATGCAGAAGTGGAAGCAGGCGGGCGTGGCGGCACGCAGCGTCTCCAGGAGCGCGAGGGCATCCAGATCCTCCGAGAAGCCGAACGCAGCCTCGCGGGCGAAGACGACCTTGTCGAGCGGGGTCGTGGCGAAGGCGTCGAGGGCCCACTCGATGGCGCCGTTCCAACCGTCCGGGCCGGGCCGGTCCGCACGGCTCACGGGCATCGGGAGGGTGCGGTGCATTCCGTTGACGGGGAAGCGCAAGTGCTCGATCGCGCGCAGCACCTCCGCAGGGTGCCGGGCATCCCGAGGCAGGACGAGGTTGCAGGCGAGCGTCGCCGGCCCGCCCTCGCGCACGCCGAGTTCGAACCGGGGGAGCACGAACAGGAACGCGCCGAAGACCTCCCAGGGCTCGGAGGGCGCCGCGGCCGGGTCGAAGCGCATACCGCCATAATAGCGCACGCCGGGATCGCAAGCCCGCAGCAGCGGCGCCAGGTACCGGCGCAGCCCCTCGAAGTCGGCCGGCACGTCCGCACGGCAGCGGTCTGCTACGCCAGCGGCGGCCACCTGGCCGGCGTCGCCGCGGCCGGACCAGTAGAGCTTCGTGGCATCGGGCTGGGCGCGCAGCCAGGCGAACGGGTTGGCATGCGCCAGCGGCACCACCACGCGCGCGATGCGGCGCTCCGCGTGCCCGTTGACCCCGGCCAGCACCCGCCGCACCCCGGCCGCGAGGGCCTCGCGCACCTCTGCTGTGCCCGTGAGGGGCCGTTCCAAGACGTTATCGTAGGCAGACTCGATCATCACAGATAAGGCTCCTGGGCCGTCTCCGGGGCGGCATCTAGGTGGGCGGTGCAGTTGTGCAGGCGCGCCTCGAACCGCCCTCCCCGGCAGACCACCGCGTAGACGCCCGTGTTGGCGTGCGCGATCTCGTCCATCTGCTCCAGCCGGTAGCCGTCGAGGTGCGAGGCCAGCAGCACGCGCAGAAACCGCCCATGCGTCACCACGGCGACGGTGCCGCCGGCCTGCTGCTCGGTCATCGTACGGACGGCCCGCCGGGCGCGGCGCTCGACGTCGCGGATGGACTCGCCGCCTTCCACGGCGAGGTCGAGGGCGCCGGCCTGCCAGCGGGCCCGGTAGTGGTCGAAGAGGGCCTGGCGCTGCTCCGAAGGCGGGGCGCCTTCGTGGATGCCCCACGCCATCTCTTCGAGGTCGGGGAGATACGTCACCGGCAGGGCCGCCGGGTGCTGTGCGGCGATGGCCTCGGCCGTGGCCGCGGCGCGGCGCAGCGGGCTGGCGTAGAGCGCGTCGAGACCGATGCCAGCCAGGCGGCGGGCGACGGCCTCGGCCTGGCGGCGGCCCGTCGCGTTCAGCGGGGCATCCACGCCGCGCCCCTGCACGATCCGGTGGCGGTTGTGGTCCGTCTCGCCATGGCGGACGAAGTAGAAGGTCGTTTCGGTCATCTATCGCTTCCTGCCAGGCAGGTTGTCTAGAATCTCTTTCTCGATGCGTTCGAACTCCGGCAGCGTGACGCGGTGCGCGAGCGCGGCCCGCACGATGAGCGCGCGCAGCACGCGGTCTGCCACGGGCAGCCGGTAGAGCGTCCGCTGGAGCGGCGCCGTGAGGGGCCGCGTGGCCCACGCCACGACGCCCCACCGCAGCAGGACGAAGCCCGCCAGCCCTACCGCCAGCGCGGCGAAACGCTCCTGCGCCGCCAGCACGCTCAGCATGAAGACGTAGTAGAGCGCCTGTACCAGCACGAGGTCCAGCACGCGCAACACCCCCCCGAGCGCCCGGCTGACGAACGCCGGCCCCAGCACCGCCCAGCCGATGTAGACGACGAGGGCGGCCAGGGCCGCCGGCAGCGGCATCAGCACGAACAGGCTCGCCGGGAGCACCCACAGCGCGAGGGTCTGCGGCGAGCGCAGCCACCGCTCGGCCTGCGCCAGCAGCGCCGGGAGCGGCTCGCGCGCCAGCACGTCGCCCGCCCAGCGCCGCAGTGAGGCCTCGCGCGTGTGAAACCAGACGCCCGCCGCCGTGAAGATGCCGCGCGGCGTATCGACGTACTCGGCGCTATGCAGGGCGGTGAGTTTCATGCACGACGAATCGGTGGAAGGTGACTACTCGCCGGGGCAGTGCAGGTTACGGGGCAACGGTGCAAGATCCGTAATTTCAAAATTTTTTGAAAGCACCGAATGGCAATGATTTGAAGGGACCGGGGATTAGGGACTGGGGTTTCTCTCCCGCCCCCAGTGGCCAGCCCCCAGTGGCCAGCCCCCAGCCCTCCAACTCACCCTTCCGGCGTGCTGATGACGTAGCCGCCCACCCGGAAGCGGAGGCGGGGTTCCGGCATGCCGGCGGCCTGCAGGACGGGCCTCAGTAAGGCTTCCAGCGCCTCGCCCGTGTTGAGCCGGGGCTGCGTGGCGTCCTCCAGGTAACGCTCCCCCTGCCTGCGGAGGGCCTCCTGGGCGAACGCGATGGCGCGCTCGGTGACGGCCTTGCCGCTGCCCGCCCGCGTCCGGGCCCACCCGACGTCCGTCTCGACCTCCATCGCCTCCAGGCGCGGCTCGACGGAGAAGACGGAGAGCGCGGGCAGTACGATCTCGACGGCGCCGTCTTCGAGGAAGCGAATGTCTTCGGCGCGGAGGGCGCGCACGTCGAAGCCGTAGGCGACGCGGCCGGGCAGGCGCACGCGCGCCCGCGTGGTGCCCAGCTCGAACCCGAACAGGTCGGGGAAGAGCACCTTGGTGTTCTCGACCGTCGTGGTGGCCGTCACGTCCAGCGTGCCGGTGACGTAGAACGACGCCGCCGCCTCGGCCTGGAGCGTCGTGACGACCGTCTGGCGCACGGCCTCCTCGGTCATCCCGCCCGGCCGTATCCACCAGACTACGCCGACGGCCGTGACGAGCACGGTGCACGCGACGAGCGCGGCCACCCCGGCGACGATCCACCGTCTACGTACAGCCATGATCCTGCGGGTCCGGGATTCTTCAGAGCGTGAGCAGCACGAGCGCGAGGGCGGCGAGCGCGAGCCCGGCCACGTTGACGCGGGAGAGGCGCTCCCCCCACACGTAGACGCCCAGCAGCGCCGCCCCCAGCACGAGCGCGATGTTGTTTGCGGGAAAGACGAACGGCCCGGACAGTTGTTCGATGGCGCGCAGGATGAACGCCGCCGAGCCGTAGTTGACGACCCCGAGCACGACGCCCCACCCGAACACCGCCGGAGCGGGCCGGGCGCCCCTCTTCCAGCGCAGCGCCACCCAGACGACCCCGATGGCGAAGGCCACGCCGAAGACGAGCAGCAGAAACGCGGAGCGGCTGTGCCGGGCGGCCAGCTCCTCGTCGAAGGTCTTCATCAGCACGTCCACGCCGCCGCCGGCCAGGAAGAGCAGCACCAGCACGGCCGCCGCGCCGGCCGACGGGTGTGCGGCGTCCTCCGGCGTGGCGACGGCCGGCCGGCGGGCGATCAAGAAGAATGCCGCCGCCGCCACGGCCAGCCCCGCGCCCTGCCCGGCCGTCGGCACCTCGCCCCAGACGGCCCACGACGCCAGGAACGGGATCACCACCGACACACGCATCACCCCCATCGCCAGAGACATCCCCGCCGCGTTCGTCGCCACGGCGTAGACGAAGAAGCCGCCGATGAAGAGCGCGCCGGTCACCACGCCGAGGCCCAGCAGCGGCGCGCTCCAGGCCTCCGCCCCCACGGCCAGCCGCCCCTCGGCGGCCAGCAGCCCGGCCGCCGTCAGCAGTGCCACGCCGTAGTTGACCGTAAGCAACGCCGGCCGGTCCAGCCCGCGCCGCGCCGCATACTTGAAGATCATCCCGATGGACAGGCTGCACGCGACGGCGAGCGCGAGGTCGAGCATCTGTTTCGTACTGGCGTGGTCCCGTGGGCTCGTGGTCTCGCACGGGCTCGCGTGCCCGTGCACACACCCCCACGCGAACACGCTGCCCCTTACTGATCGACGAGGCGCTCGTAGTAGCTGAGCCTGGAGGGCGACATCTCGATGTCCGTCAGCGCCAGCCCCTCCGGCGGGTGCAGCTCGGGGCGGACGCGGCCCGTGGTGTCGGCGCGGATCTGGTCGTAGGAGACCGTCGCGAAGAAGTCGCGTGCGCGGCGGGCGGCCTCGTACTGCGAGAGCGGCACCCGGTAGCGGACGCGCACCGTCGGCGGGACGAGCGTCACCACGCGCTCGCTCGACGGCACGCCGCCGGTGACTTCCACCTGGATCGTCCGCTCGTCGCTGGTAAAGGGCCGGGCAACGGCGGTGAGCTGGGTCGCGATCGGCCCCCGGCTGACGAGGCCCTGGAGCGTATCGGCGAGGGGCACCATGGTCACCAGCGAATCCCGGAGGTCATCCCGCCGGAACGGCACGGTGGGCCAGTATTCGAGGGCGTTGATGATCGAGCGGGCGCCCGAGACGAGGATCGAGTCCGGCTCCAGACGGGGGGGATGCAGCAGGTCGTGCGAGCCGGCCGTCTCGATCCGCCCGCGCAACCGGATGGGGACTTTCTTGTCGATCTTGCGCTCCTTGCGGAGGGCGATCACGCGGGGGCTGATGCCTTCGAGCACGACGCTCTTCAGGTCGAGCGTCTGGTCTTCGAGGTTGACCTCGTCCTGCTGCCCGTCGATCTGGAGGGTGGGCGGGTCGAAGTGGAGGCGAAACAGCTCGATGCCCTCACCCCGGACCTGCACCTGGACATTCCGCGGGGGCGCCTCGCTGAGCGCCACGTCGTCCGGCAGGTTGACGACCTGCGCGGGGATCTCGATGGTGTCCTGGTAGATCTCGCGGAGGCTGAGCGTGAACCAGAGGACGATGGCGATGAGCACGCACGTCGAGACGGCGAGGCCCCGGCGGCGGGGCTGGTCGTCCGGGCCGCCGGCCTCGCCGGACCGGCCGAACCACTGGCGCAGCCGCTCCAGCAGCACGGTGCCTTCGATGGGGTTCGAGGCCACAGGATCGCGCGCGTTGAACGAAGAAAGGAGGCGGAAGAGCGGCGGCGTCGGGGCGCCGCGCGGGGCTCACGCGTCCATACTTCCAGCCCCCCTCCCGGGTTCGCGCGGACGCCTCAACGCGCGGCGAAGGCGTCGAGCAGTTCCTGCTTCGTGGCGCGCGCGATCTCGCGGCCTTGCAGCGGAAACGCCTCCAGCGTGCGGGCGCGGGCGCGCAGCTCCTTGACCGTCAGCGCTTCGAGATCGGCGGGGTTGCCGGCATGGGCAGGCGAGCCGTCGAGCCCCTGCATCGCGCGGACGTCGCCGTGCGGGCGGGGGATGACGTGCGCCGAGACCACGGCGCCCACGCGCTCGGCAGCGTGCCGGCCGGCCTCGACGGCGGCCCGCACGGCCGCCACCTCGCCGACGACCTGGACCGTCACGAGCGCCGCCATCGTCACCTCGGCGCGCACGAGGCGCACGTCGGCGGCTTTCGCCATGGCGTCAGCGGCCTCGACGGCGGCCACCAGGCCGCGCGTCTCGACCAGACCCGGATCGAGGAATCCGGTGCCCACGACGTCGAAGCCGTCCGGGCGCGCCTCGGCACCGCCACCGAGATCGCGAATCATCTGCACCGTGGTGACGACACGATCGCTCTCCTTCGCCCGCAACTCGGCCGCACCCCGCACGCGCGTGACGCCTTCTCCGAGCGCGGCGACAACGGCGACGAGTGGCAACTCATCGAGCGTCGCA
>JAWWAN010000118.1:0-8541 GCA_033721675.1 Rhodothermales bacterium
ACCAGCTCAACAGCGTCATCGTCAACCCCGTCACGGGCAAAGCCTACCCGGACGTGGACCCCGCCACGACCGACTTCGTGGCCCTCCGCGACGACCCCGACTTCGACGTCTCCGTGAGCACGCGCGACCCCCGCTACGAGGACCCGACGACGGGCGGCCTGCCGCCGTTCAACCCGGCCCGCTTCCTGCCGCAGCGCCACGTGGTGCTGGGCGTCTCCTACCGATTCTAACCCTGCGACGGACGATGAACTTGCAGACACGATATCGCCGGGCTGGCGGCGCGGGCGCGGTGCGGATGGGGGTGTGGATGGCGCTGGTGACGGTGCTGGGCGTGGCACCGGCCCACGCGCAGCTCATCCCGTCGTTCGGCAGCGACCGCGCGGGGACTGCCGGCTTCCAGTTCCTCAAGATCCCCGTGGACGGGCGCGCGGCCGCCCTCGGGCAGACCGTGGTGGCGAACGCGGCCGACGCGAGCGCGCTCTACTGGAACCCCGCCCTCGCGGCCCAGGCGGACGGCCCGCAGCTCGGCCTCCACCACACGGCCTACTTCGCCGACGTCGCCCTCGAATACGTGGGTGCGAGCGTCCCGCTCGGGCGCTTCGGCCTCACGCTCGGCGCCAGCCTCCAGGCCCTCAACAGCGGCGAGATGGACGTCACGACCGAGTTCGAGCCCTTCGGCACCGGCGAGACGTTCCGCCACGTCAACGTCGCCGCCGGCCTGACCGTGGCCCAGACCCTGACCGACCTCTTCAGCTACGGCGTCACGGCCCGGTTCGTGCGCGAGAGCGTGGCGGACGTCGCCACCAACACGGTCGTCTTCGACGTCGGCGTGTTCTACCGCGTCGGCACCACCGGCGCCCAGCTCGGCGTGGCGATCCGCAACTTCGGCCCGGACGGCACGCCGACCGGCACGCTCGAACGCATCACGCTGGACGACGGCGTCGTGGTCGAGGACGACTTCGAATCGTTCACGCCGCCGACGACCTTCGCCCTCGGCCTCACCTACGCCCTGCTGCGCGAGAACGCCCGCAACGACCTCGTCGTCTCCGGCCAGCTCACGAATCCGAACGACAACGCCGAGACGTTCAACGTGGGTGCCGAGTACGTGTGGAACGACCTGCTGGCGCTCCGCACCGGCTACCGCTTCGGCATCGACGAGGCCGACCTGCCGAGCTTCGGGCTGGGCCTCTCCGTCCCCGGCCTCCCCGCCGGGCTGGGCGCGCGGCTGGACTACGGCTTCTCGCGCCTCGAACGCCTCGGCACGGTCCACCGCGTCGGCCTCAACCTGAATCTGTAGAGGGCAGCGTGATGAGTGCAGAAGGCAGAGGGAAGGAGTTCGGCGCACCGCCTTTCATGCCCTCTTCTGCAATCCTCATTCTGCAATCTGCCATCGCCCATCTGCAATGCGCCTGCTCCCACTCTTCCTCCCGCTCCTCCTCCTGACCGCCGGGTGCGACGGGCTGCTCGGCTCGAAGCAGGACGCGACGACGGACGAGATCTTCGAGGAGGGCCGCATCCCGCCCGGCCTCGTCAGCGACGCCGAGTACGTGCCCCTCTTCCCGTTCCTCACCGTCGGCGGCGACGGCGCACCGCTGGAGGCGCCCAAAGACGTCTATGTGGGCTACGACGAGCTGCTCTACGCCGTCGATGCGCGTGGCCTCCACATCCTCGACCGCGCCGGGCGGCCCGCCTTCTTCCGCCCGCTCGACGCCGCCACGAACGTCATCCAGGACCGCCGCCTGCACGTCTACGTCACCGCCCGCCGAGACACCACCATCGACGGGCGCACCTGGAACCTGCCCGTCGTCTACCGCTTCTCCGGCCTGACGGCGGGCGCCCCCACGCTCGAAGACATCATCTGGCACCCCTTCGACGACGACTCGCGCAAGTTCACCCGGCCGGACCCGAGCGACGAGTTCCAGGACGACGCCGTCGCGTTCACCGGCGTGGCCGTGCTGCCAGACAACCGGGTCTACATCAGCCGGCGCGGCCCGGTCAACACGGTCGCCAACCGCTCGATCCTCCCGCAGAACGCCGTGCTGCTGTTCTCGCCCGAGGGCGTGAACCTGCAGGCGCTGCCGCTGAGCCCCACGCGCCAGAGCCTGCTCAGCGCCGTCAACCCGGCCGACGTGCTGACGTTCGTCCACCCCCCGCAGCGCGCCCGCTTCCCCGCCGTGGACGACTTCATCGTGGCGCAGGCGCCCCCCGAGGGCGACCGCCTGCGCTTCGCCGTGCTCTCGGTCCGCGTCGTCGAGACGTTCGACGGCATCGAGTACCGGCCGGACACCCAGAAGCTGCAGGCCGCCTCGGACCCCTCCAAGGGCAGCGGCTTCCTCTACGAGGAGTTCAAGTTCGCCGACCCCGCCGACCTCGCCTTCGCCGCCGACGGCTCCAACTACCTCTTCGTGGTGGACGCCGCGCTGGACCGCCTCTTCGCCTTCACCGCGAGCGGCATCGAGGGGGTGGCGGCACCCCCCGGCGCGCGGACGAACCTGCCGGTCAACGTGAGCTTCGGCACCACCGGCAGCGGCGCCCGGCAGTTCCGCAACCCGCAGGGCGTGGCGTACTTCGACCGGACGGTCTACGTGGCCGACACGGGCAACAACCGCATCTCGCGCTTCCGCCTCAACACGGATTTCGAGTAGCGGTAACGGCTTCGGCGCAGCGGTAACGGCTTCTGAACACCGGCCGCCGAAACGCGGCGGGCGCCGCGCACGTCTCACCGGGGAGTCTCGCTCATCACCTTCCCGTACCCCTCGGATGGCTCTTCGCTACGGACTGCTGGTCTGCTGGATGCTCCTCGCCTCGGCGCCGGCTTCGGCCCAGGTGCCGGCGGTGGGGGGCGATGCCACGCTCGACGTGGCGACGTGGAACGTCGAGTGGTTCGGCGCCGCCAACGGCCCGACCGACGACGATCTGCAGCGCGCCAACGTCGCGGATGTGATCCTCGAATCCGGCATCGACCTGTGGGCGCTCCAGGAGATGGCCGACGCGGAGGACTTCGAGGACCTGCTGGACGCCCTCGGCGACGGGTGGGCCGGCGTCCTCGCCACCATCAGCTCGCAGCAGCGCGTGGGCTTCGTGTACCGGACGGACGTCTTCGCGAACGTCGTCGTGCGCCACATCCTGACCGAGTTCGAGGAGCCTTTCGCCACCCGCCCCCCGCTGGAGCTGACCGCGAATGCCGTGCTGCCGGACACCACGCTCCGGCTGAGCTTCATCACGGTCCACATGAAGGCCTTCAGCGACCAGGCTTCGTACAACAAGCGCGCCGAGGCCGCGCAGCGCCTCAAGAACCACCTCGACTTCCTCCGCGCCGGCGAGCCCATCGTCGTCCTCGGTGACTTCAACGACCGGCTCACCGGCTCCATCCGCAGCGGCCAGCCCTCGCCTTACGCCGCCTTCGTCGCGGATTCTACGGACTACCGCTTCCTCACCCTCCCGCTCGAACGCGCCGGCCAGGGGACGTTCTGCGGCAGCAATCCGGCCTGCGACGACGGCGCCTTCATCGACCACATCCTGATCACCGACGAGCTCGCGCCCGCCTACCTGGCCGGCAGCGCCACCCGCTTCGACGCCCTGCTCGACGCCTTCGACGGCACCGGCGGCGCCTGCGGCGGCGAGTTCGTCTGCACCACGTCAGACCACCTACCCGTCCTCGCGCGCTTCCGCTTCGGCCAGCCGACCTCGACGGGCGGGCCGGAGGCCGTGCCGGAGCGCCTCGCCGTGACCACCTACCCGAACCCGTTCCAGCAGCACACGACCGTCGCCGTGACGCTGCCGCGCGCGGCGCACCTGCGCGTGGAGGTCTACGACTTGCTGGGCCGCCGCGTCGAAACCCTCGCCGACGCGCCGCGCCCCGCCGGCACGCACCGCCTGCCGTTCGACGCCGAGAGCCTGCCGCCGGGCCTCTACCTCGTCCGCACCGCCGTCGGCACCGAGGTGCACGTCCAGCGCGTGATGCTGGTGCGGTAGGGCGCCCTCCCGCCTCCGGCTCGGCACGTTCCGGGTTGTCATCCCGAGCGTAGCCGAGGGATCTCTGCGGCGAATGATGGCGGCAACCTGAATTGGTGAGATCCCTCGGCTACGGCCCGTTGGGCCTTCGCTCGGGATGACAAGGGGAGGAGGGAGCGGCGGCCCTCACGACGGCCGCCGTCAGCGTGCGAACTGAGACGCTGAATGACAAGAGGAGAAGGGAGCGGCGGTCCTCATGAGCCGGGCCCGACGCTCTCCTCGATCAGCTTCAGAATGCGGCGGTACTCGTCCGCCCAGCTCGCCGGCTCGGTGAAGCCGTGGCCCTCGATGGGGTAGACCGCCAGCTCCCAGTCTTCCTTGCCCAGCTCGATGAGGCGCTGCGTGAGGCGGATGATGTCCTGGAACTGCACGTTGAGGTCGAGCAGGCCGTGCGCCATCAGGAGCGGGTCTTCGAGGCCGTCGGCGAAGTTGATGGGCGACGACCGCGCGTAGGCCAGCGAGTCCTCGACGGGGGTGTTGAGGATGTTGGCCGTGTAGGTGTGGTTGTAGTGCGCCCAGTCCGTCACGCTGCGCAGGGCCGCGCCCCCGCCGAAGTGCTCCGGCTCGGTGAAGAGGGCCATCAGCGTGATGAAGCCGCCGTAGGAGCCGCCGTAGATGAAGACGCGCTCCGGCGGGATGCCGAACGCGTCGGTCAGGTAGCGCGAAGCGTCCACGTAGTCCTGCAGGTCGCGCCCGCCCATGTGGCGGTAGATGGCGGTCCGCCAGTCGCGCCCGTAGCCGGCCGAGGCGCGGTAGTCCACGTTCATGACCGTGTAGCCGCGTTCGGCGAGGAGGTTGTGGAACATGTACTCGCGGAAGTAGCTGCTCCACCAGCGGTGCACGTTCTGGAGGTAGCCTGCGCCGTGGACGAACAGCACGGCCGCCCCGTTCGGGTTCTCGGGCCGGAAGAGCTGCGCCGGCACGTCCACGCCGTCCGACGCCTCGAACGTCACGATCTCGCCCGTGCGCCATACGTAGGCCGCCCACGCGTCCGTCGGCGACTCCGTGATGCGCTCCGGCGCGCCGCCGACGGGCTGGAGGTAGACCTCCGGCGGTTCGTTCGTGAAGGACCGGAGGATCGCCATCACGTCGCCGTCCGGGCCGAGGGCGGCCTCGTTGCTGCCGTCCATCGTGGTGAGCTTCGTGCGCGCACCGCCCGCTACGGGCATCCGGTAGAAGTGCCGCACGTGGGGCGATTCCTCGCTGCTCGTGAAGTACCACGTCCGTCCGTCGCGCGAGAGACGGACGTCCGAGACCTCGAAGTCGCCGCGCGTGAGTTGCTTCACCGCGCCCGTGGGTACGTCGACGGTGTAGAGGTGGCTGTAGCCGGTAGCTTCGCTCTGGAAGTAGAACGTCCTGCCGTCCGGCAGCCAGCCTCCGGCGCTGCCGCCGCCGAACCATGAGATGCCGGGCCCGGCGAGCCACGCCTCGTCGTGCTGCCGGTCCAGCACGGTGAGGGCGCCGGTCTCGGGGTCGAGGCGGGTGATCCAGCGGTCCTTGTTGTCGCGCGTGCGAACCTCGACGACGGCATAGCGCCCGTCGCCGCTCCAGTACGGCCCGAAGGCGAAGAGGTCGCGCGCGGTCGTGCTCGAATCCACCTCCACGCCCTGCTCGCGCCGGAACTGCGGGACGTCGTAGGCGCCGGGGAGCTGGTAGAGGTCGATCTGGTAGGTGGTGTCGCGTTCCAGGTCCTGGACGTACAGCTCGGAGGGGGTGCTCGGGACGCCCACCTTGGGCCGCGCCGTGAGCACCTCGGCGTAGCCGCTCTCGGTGACGTAGCTGACGGCCTTGGTCTGCTTGTCCTCCTGCCGGTCCCGCGTGCTGAGGGTGAACGAGACGAAGCGCCCGCCGGGCTGGAGCTGAAGCTGCTGGACGGCTTTCTGGCCGGTGTAGAACGTCGGCGGGGGCTCGGTGGCGGCACGGTCGCGCTCGCGGGCGGCCTCGCGGGCCTCGCGCTCCTCGATCTGCTCGCGGATGAAGTCGAAGAGATCCTGCTGCTGCTGCTTGAGGAAGGCGTCCTGCGCATCCGGCGTCGGCTCGGGGCGTTCGCTGCCCGAACGCAGGTCCGTGATCTGCTCGACGGCGCCGGAGCCGAGGTGGAGGCGGTACAGGTTGTCCTCCCGCTCGAAGACGACGTGGCTGCCGTCGAGCGAGAAGCGGGGGTTGCCCTCGCGGTCGGCGGTGCGGGTGAGGCGGGCGCGGTCGCGGTCGGCGCGGTGGTAGATGAAGAGGTCGCCGTCCTCGGCGTACACCTTGCGCTCGAAGCCGGCGTCGTAGACGTGCTCGCCGTGGTGCCATCCGTCGAAGAGCGGGCGCGGGGCGCGGCGCTCGGCGGGCGGCACCTGGACGGGCGCGCCGCCCGTGCGCGGCACCTTGAAGAGCGAGTCTGCAGGGAATTGCCCCTGCGGGTTCCAGTAGAAATAGACGGTCTGCCCATCCTCGGCCCAGAACGGCTGCGACGGCCAGTCTCCCACCCACGTGGCGGGGTCCTGCATGATGGCATTCACGGTCAGCGGCGCCGGCTGGGCGGCGAGGGGAGCGGCGGCGAGCACGAGCAGCGCGGCGAGCAGAAGCGGCGGGCAGCGATCCATGGTGGGGGGAGCGGGTTCGTGAGGCAGGGCGGCCCCAAGATACGGATTCCGGGCACGCGGTGGAGCGCAGCGTCCGGGTTAAGGATGTGTCCGGAATGCGCGATACCGAGAGCCCGCCCTCGCCCCAACGAATCTCTTTGCTCCCATGACGCCCCTGAGCGCTCTGCTCCAGAGCCCCTGGCTCGTCTACGCGCTGGCCGGATGCGTGCTGGCGATGAGCGCCGCGCTGGTGCTCCTCGTCGTCCACTACCGCCGGCGCCTGGAGGCCCTCCGCGCCTATACGGAGCAACAGGCCTTCATCGGCCATCGCTTCTCGGCGTTTCTGCCAGACCGCCCGCAGGCCCGCGAGGCCGAGCCCGCGCCGCTCCGCCAGGATTACGAGGCGCTGCAACGGACCCACGCCGTGCTGCTGGCCCGCCACCAGGCGCTGATCCGCGAGTTCGAGCGGCGCCATGCGCACGGCGACGGCCACGCCTCCGCCCACCTCCCGACGGCCGCCCCGGCGGCCTCCTGACGCCCCCGCCGGCCGGATCTCAGGAAGCGCGCCGTGCTTTAAGGAGGGGTGCCTTCTCCGCCTCCCTCCACCCCGCCGGCGTGACCGACCCCGAAGCCCTCTACCGCCTCGCCTACGAGCAGCGCTGGGCCGACGCGCTGGCCGCCGTGCACCGCGAGCACGCCGCCCTCCCCGGCGACCCGATGCTGGCCGCCGCCGCCGAGACGCTCACCGCCACGTTCCTCGCCGCCGTGCAGCGGGACGGCCCCGGACCCCACGCGGACGCGCTCGAAACCCTCTTCCTCCTCCACACCGGCGCCTTCTACGCGCTCCCCCCGCCGCGCTTCGAGGCCGTCGTCGAGGCCCTGGTGACGATCCACGCGGGCCGGCCCGAGGCGGCGCGCGCCTACGCCCGGTACTGCCCCGAGAACGCCCGCTGCGCCGCCGTGCTGGCCACGGCGCCCGTACCCGTGGCGCCGCCCGGCGCCGAGGCGCTCGACGTAGCGGCCCACCCGCCCGCCGGCCCCGATGCCGTCGTAGGGCTGTTCAGATCCCACCAGGAAGCCGAGTTCTTCCTCGCCGTGCGCGAGGTCTTCGCCACCTACCTCGTCTATCCCAACGTCGCGCTCCACAGCGTGCTGGACTACGACCGCCTCCGGCCCCACCTCTCCGGCGCCGAACGGCGCTACTTCTTCCAGGCCCTCGTCGACTGCGTCGTCTTCGACCAGCACGACGGCTACCGGCCCCGTTTCTTCTTCGAGCTCGACAGCCCCCTGCACGACGCCCCCGAGCGGCAGGCGAAGGACCGCGCCAAGGAACACATCCTGGCCGCCGCCGGCCAGACCCTCTACCGCATCCGCAAGCGCACCGCCCACGCCGGCCGCGCCGACTTCGTGGCCCTCCTGAAACGGCTCGCCCTCGGCACCGAATGACGCATCGACGGGCAGAACCCGCCGTGCATGCAGGAATACAAGCATCGCTCCCCAGACGCTCACCTGCCCTGCCCGATCGATGCGCCTCGCGCTCCTCGCCCTGCTCCTCGCCGCCTGCACCGCCGCCGTCTCCGACGACACCGCCGGCACGGCCGGCGAGGCCGCTGCCGAACCCACCGCCACCGACCTGCCCCTCGACAAGATCGTCCTGCCCGAGGGCTTCAGCATCGACGTGTACGCGGAGGACGTGCCCAACGCCCGGCAGATGGCGCTCACGCCCGGCGGCACCCTCTTCGTCGGCTCCCGCCGCGACGGGGCGGTGCACGCCGTCGTAGACCAGGACGGCGACCACCGCGCCGATGCGGTCTTCGTGATCGACGAGGGCCTCGCGATGCCCTCCGGCCTCGCCTTCCGCAACGGCGCCCTCTACGTGGCCGCCACGATCCGCATCCTCCGCTACGACGGCATCGAGATCCGCCTCGCCGACCCGCCCGAGCCCGTCGTGGTCGTG
>JAWWAN010000119.1:0-8531 GCA_033721675.1 Rhodothermales bacterium
AGCCGCGTAGCCTGTGGCCGGTCCCCTGCGAACCGTCCCCCCGCCCCCATGAGCACGCCGATCAACCCCCTCAGCCGCCGCCCGAAGACCCGCCGCCTCGTCGTCGCCGTCCGCGGCGCCGCCGGCAGCGGCAAGAGCGTCTTCGCCTCGACCCTGGCCGACGCCGGCCTCGGCCGCCTCTGCTTCTTCGACACCGAACGCAAGGCCCGCCTCCTGCCCGGCAGCGACGGCACCACCTTCGACGCCATCGAGGTCCGGCACCCGGACGAGCTGCCGCAGTTCATCGACTGGGCGCTCGACGGCGAGGGGCGCGAGCAGAACTACGGCTGCTTCGTGCTCGACTCGTGGGCCATGTACTTCGCCCGCAAGCACCGCGAGACGCTCCAGGCCGTCCGCGACCGCACCGGCGATCCGCTCGCCCAGCCCTCCGCCGAGGCGCTCGCCGCAGACCAGGTCGTCTACCAGGAAGTGCTCCGGCGGCTCTGCGTGGACAGCGGCGCGTGCGTCGTCATCACGGATCAGATCGCGGCGCGCGGGCGGGAGGAGCGCGAGGAGAACGAGCTCGGCCGCGTCCTCCCGATGACGGCCGGCGGCCTCGAGTACTTCGTCGACGTGATGGTCGAGATGGAGGTGCGCCTCGTCGGGTTCGAGCAGGTGCGCGTGGCCCGCGTCGTCAAATCCAACAGCCCGGACTTCCCCGTCGGTCTCGAACTGCAGAACCCGGCGTTTGCCGACTTTCTGGCGCGGCTGGGCGAGGGTCCGAACCCGGAGGCCGCCGCGGCCGTGCCGGAGACGCTGGAGGCCCCCGAGCCCGAGCAGCACCTCGGCCCGACGGTGGACGCCTTGCTGGAGCAGGCCCAGGCCTTTGGTCTGACGCGGGCCGACCTTCTCATCGCGGCCCGCCACTACTGCGGAACGAGCGACCTGGACCGCCTCGCTCCTGCTCAGATCGACGAGTTGATCACCCGCATGATCGCCCGGTACGGCGGATCCGCAGCGCCTGAAGTGGCAGCGAAGCCCCGCGCGAACGGGCGCGCTCGCGCGAACGGGAAGAAGGCGTAGCGCCACCCTCCTGCGCGCATCGCGCGGGCTCCCCTCGCTCCACCGTGAGCGGGGGGAGCTTTTTTTTGCCGAACCATGGTACACGAGAGAACCCAACGTGGTCATTTCGGCTGAGCGGAGGACGCGAGGCGAAGCCGACGGGCAGAGGAATCTCGCCTTTCGAGCAGGCCGCCTTCAAGAACCGGCGAGATCCCCTTCGACGATGCTCAGGGCAGGCTCTCGGCTTCGCTCGGGAGGACAGAGAAAGACAGTTGGTCGTGTGCGTAGGGTGCCGATCCGTGCACGGCGACCGCGTTGCCGCGTCGGCGGGCGGCAAAAAAAGGGGGGAGCGTGGAGCCCGTCCGCTCGACGTCGCTATAATGTTCGTGCGCGGCGTCTGCATCCCGCCGTGTAGCATCGCGTCACTTACCTCCGGCGCTCCTCTGCGACAGGGGCTCACTGATAGGCCGGGGGAGGGGAGAGCGTCGTGGTCGTTCCGCGGCGTTCCTGGCCCGCCGAGTGTCCACGCGACGGACTACCGAATCCTCGCAGGCAACCCTCGACGAGACATGCTACTGCAAGATCGGCTCCGTGCTGCGCGCGATGCCCTCTTCGTAGGGCGCGAGGAGGAGCAGGCGCTCTTCCGTTCCGTTCTGGCGACCGAAGATCCGCCGGTCAACATGCTCTACGTCGTGGGGCCGGGCGGCGTGGGGAAGACCTCGCTGCTGCGGGCGTTCCAGCGGGAGGCCCGCGCCGCCGGCGTCCACACCGTCTACCTCGACGCGCGCGAGGTGGAGCCCGCCCCGGAGGCGTTCTCTGGCGCGCTGGCACGGACGCTGGCCCTGCCGGACGGCGCCGACCTCGGAGACGCCATCGCGAGCTACGGCGAGCCGTGCGTGCTCCTCATCGACACGTGCGAGGCCATCGCGGGGCTGGACGTGTGGCTGCGCGAGCAGTTTCTGCCGGCGCTCCCGGAGCGTACGCGGGTGGTGATGGCCGGGCGCAGCCTGCCGTCCGAGGTGTGGCGCACCGATCCCGGCTGGCAGGCCCTGGTCCACGTAGTGCCGCTACGCAACCTCGGCAGCGAGGCCAGCCGGCGCTTCCTCGAACGCCGCGCCGTGCCCAAGGACCAGCACGAGGCCGTGCTGGCCTTCACGCGGGGCCACCCGCTCGCCACCTCGCTCGTCGCCGACCTGCTCGACCAAAAGCCCGGCCTGCGGTTCGAGCCGCACCAGGCGCCGGGCATGCTCCAGACGCTGCTCGAACAGTTCGTCCAGCACGTGCCCGGCCCGGCGCACCGGGCCGCGCTCGAAGCCTGCGCCCTCGTCCGCTTCATGACCGAGGGGCTCTTGCAGACCATGCTGGCCATGCCGGACGCGCACGGGCTCTTTGCCTGGCTGCGTGGCCTCTCCTTCGTCGATGCCGGCGCGCGCGGCCTCTTTCCCCACGACCTCGCGCGGGAGGTGCTCGCCGCCGACCTGCTGTGGCGCAACCCGGACTGGCACGCCGAGCTGCACGGCCGGGCCCGCCGGTTCTACACGGACCGGCTCCAGCGCCCCAGCGCCTTCGCGGACCGGGTGGTGCTCTCGGACTATGCGTTTCTCTACCGCAACCATCCGCTCGTGCGCCCGCTCTTCATGCGGCTCCAGTCGCAGTGGGAGAACACCCTCCCGCTGCAGACGGACACGCTGCGCGCGGGAGACGGAGGCGCGCTGATCGCGATGGTGGATCGCCACGAAGGCCCGGACGCCGCCCGCATCGCCGAGCACTGGATGACCCGGCAACCCGCCGCCGTCACGGTCTACCGCGATGGTGGCGCCGCGCCGGCCGGCTTCTCGATGGCGCTCGCGCTGGACGCGACCACGCCCGAGGAGCGGGCGGCCGACCCCGCCGCCGCCCAGGCCTGGGCCTACCTGCAGGCGCACGCGCCGCTGCGCCCCGGCGAGCGCGCCACGTTCTTCCGCTTCTGGATGGCGCGCGAGGTGTACCAGCAGGTCTCGCCCGTGCAGAGCCTCGTCTTCCTCGGCCACGTGCGCCACTACCTTCACACCCCCCGCCTCGCGTTCTCCTTCCTGCCCTGCCACGACGCCGCCCTCTGGAGCTTCGTCTTCCGCTTCGCCGGCATGCACCGCCTGGCGGACGTCGATTTCGAGACGGACGGCCATGCGTTCGCCGTCTTCGGGCACGACTGGCGGGCCGTGCCGCCCGGCGCGTGGCTCAACGCGCTCGCCGAGAGCCGCCTCGGGGCCGGGCCGGCCGCCGCCCCGCCGCCGGCCCGGCCCGAGCCCATCGTGGTGCTCAGCCGGGACGCCTTCGAGGAGGCCGTGCGCGAGGCGTTCCGCGCCTATGCACGCCCCGGCAGGCTGCGCGGCAACCCGCTGCTGCGCTCGCGCCTCGTCGCCGACGCCGTAGCGCACGACGCCGACGAGGCCACGCGCATCGAGGCGCTGCAGCGTCTGCTGGGCGAGACGAGTGCCCGCCTCCAGGCCGACCCCCGCGACGCCCGCTACCACCGCGCGATCGACCGCACCTACCTCCGGCCCGCCCCCACGCAGGAGCAGGCCGCCGAGCAGATCGGGGTGCCGTTCAGCACGTTTCGCCGCCACCTCAAGCGCGGCCTCGAACGCGTCACCGCCCTGCTCTGGGAGCAAGAGATCGGGATGGGATGACGCCCTCCGCACCCGGCGAAAAATCGCCGTGCTGTGCCGGGTTCGCGGGGATGTTACGGAAATGAGCAGGAAATGAGCGGCAATTGATCACCTCCTGGGCTGTCGGGTGAACAGTTCGCCAGGGTATGCTCTTGCCAGCCGGTGCAGAGGCACAGGCTGCACGACCCAGAGAGACCCCTCGGCCCATGCCCCCGGAACGACAGCTCACCGACGACCTGCTGGCGGCGCTCAACGCGCACGACGTAGACCGTCTCGGACGGCTCATCGCCCCCGCCTATCACGGCGCCGACGTCAGCCGGCGCCGCGCGTGCGTCGGCTCCGAGCAGGCGCGCCACGAGATGCGCGCCTGGCTGCGGGCCTTCCCCGACCTCCAGGTCACCGCCCTCGACGTGCTCGTCGAGGCGCCGCGCGTGCTCGTCTGCTGGACGCTGCACGGGACGCACCGGGGGGCCTTCCTGAACGTGCCCCCCACGGGGCGGCGCGTCGCCGTCGAGGGCTTCGTGCTGCTGACCGTCGAGGACGGCCGCATCGCCGAGGCACGGCACCTCTGGGACCTGGCGGGGATGCTGCGCGCCATGCGTCTCCTGCCGGAACTCCCGCGAAGCATCGCGGGCTCCTCGCCGTCGATGCCGGCCTGACGCGGCACGGATCTCCTCGCACTGCTCACCCTCACAACCTAACGACTCCGGAGATGATCATGCACTCTTCCATGCTGCATCGAACGCGCGCACCGTACCTGATAGGCGGCCTGGCGGCGGCCCTGGTCGTGCTCGCGCTGATGGTCGCGAACCCGCCGCTAGGAGACGCCTCCAGCCACCGCGAGGCGCCCCTGATCAGCAACGACCCGCTCGCCGACAACACCGACGTCTACGCGTTCCGGTCTCCGGACGACCCGAACACCGTGACGATCATCGCCAACTACATCCCCCTCGAACTGCCGGAAGGCGGGCCCAACTACCACACGTTCGGCGAAAACATCCGGTACGAGATCCACATCAAGAACCAGACCTCGACCGGGACCCTCGGCTCGGCCCGAGACGACATCACGTACCGGTTCACCTTCGAGCAGGAGAACGAGGATCCGACCACGTTCTTCAACATCCGCCTCGGGCAGCAGAACCTGAAGACCACCTACACGCTCGAGAAGAGCCTGGACGGCGGCACGAGCTTCACGACGATCCTGACCGACGGCGTCGTGCCCCCCAACGACATCGGCCCGCGTTCCATCGAGGGCGCCGCCGGGCTTGGCACCAGCTACGAGAGCCTCGTCCAGAGCGCCATCATGACCGCCGCGACCGGCGAGACCGTCTTCGCCGGCCCGCGCGACGACGCCTTCTTCGTCGACCTCGGCGGCGTCTTCGACCTCGGCCAGACCCGCAGCCAGTTCGGCAGCGACCCCGGCAACCCGGACAACGCCCGGGACGCCGTGGCCGGCTTCAACACGCACGCGCTCGTGCTCAAGATTCCCATCGAGATGCTGCAGAAGGACGGCAAGACGGTCGACGAGGCCAGCAGCATCCTCGACCCCGACTTCGTCATCGGCGTGTGGGCCTCGGCCAGCCGCCCGCAGATCCGGACGCTCTCGCCCACCGGCGAGAAGCCGTCCCACAGCGGGCCCTGGATCCAGGTCTCGCGCCTGGGGATGCCGCTGACGAACGAGGCCGTCATCCCGATCGGGGATAAGGACTTCTGGAACGCCGTGACCCCCTACAGCGCCGAGGAGCAGGCGTTCGTCCAGTACTTCGCCAACCCCGAACTGGCCCTCTACATGGACGACAGCCAGTTCGGCGGCGCCGTGCCCGCCCTGAGCGCCCTCCGCATCCAGTCCATGGCCTACCCGGCGGTGGGTGACGTCGATGGGGATGGCGTGCCGGGCTTCGACTTCCGCAACGGCAAGGACGGCGTCTTCGAGCTCGTGGAGGCCGGCGTGGACCTCTCCGGGACGGCCTTCGCCGTGCCCGTGCAGCCGGGCCTCGCCGGGCCGGGCCAGCCTCGCCTGGCGGACATCTTCCCGATCTTCTACTTCGGCGTCCCGAACGCCGTGCCGTACCAGCTCGCCACCGGCAAGACCGCCGGGCCGCTCAGCACCGGCAAGCCGTTCATCCACAACTTCCTCCCCATCACGGACGACGGCGAGGGCCTCTGGGGGGGCGACATGCTGCGGCTCAACATGGCCACGCCCGTCACGGACCGGTCCAGCGAGGAGTTCCGGACCTACGCCTACCAGGGGCTCATCCGCGCGGCCGCCCTCGGCCTGACGGCGCCGCCGTACAACACGACGGCGGACCTCGAGTTCATCCCCCACATGGACGGCTTCCCGAACGGCCGCCGCCTGGAGGACGATGCCACCACGATCGAGCTGCAGGCCGTCGGTGGGCTCGTGCTGGCCGCCGTGGGGCTGCCCTTCGACGACGCCACGGCTGCGGACTACTCGGACCTCGCCTCCAGCCGGCTCCTGGCCGAGCTCACCTACAACGCTGGCCCGACGGCCAACGACCGGCCGTTGCTGTCGTCGTTCCCCTACCTGGCGCCGCCGCACCGGGGCTACGACTACGTGAAGCAGCTCACCGCCGCCGCTCCGGGCGACGTCGGCACCAGCATCGGCGACGCCGGCGGGCTCGGCGTCGGTGTGCCCCGCGTGTTCATCCTGGAGCAGAACTACCCGAACCCGTTCAACCCGGCCACGGTCATCGAATACCACGTCTCGCAGGCCGGGCCGCTGGCGGTGCGGGTCTATGACCTCCAGGGCCGCCACGTCACCACGCTCGTGGACCAAGACCACACGCCCGGCACCTACACCGTGGAGTGGAACGCCGCCGGCCTGGCCAGCGGCACCTACTTCTACCGGATCGAGGCGGACGGCCACGCGCTGGCCGCGAAGAAGGCCTTGCTGATCAAGTGACGGCCCGCGCCGGACGCAGGATGCCCGGGCGCCGCCCTCCCGCCGCGCCCGGGCATCTCCCGGCCCTTCCACTCTCCATTCCATAGATCCCATGAACGACCGAAAAACACACCTCGTCCTCTTCCTCATCGTCCTGCTCGTGGCCGGCGGTGGGCTCTGGTACGCGTGGGCGCACCGGACTGCGCCGGAGCCCCCTCGCCTCTCCGTCCGTCAGGCCGGCGTGGTGCCGTCTTCCGAGTTCGTGAACGCACAGGCCTCCATCGACCATTACCGGGAGCGGATCCTGCGGGAGCCCGAAGTGATCCGCAACTACGTTGAGCTGGCGCAGGTGTACCTGCAGCAGGCACACGCCACGGCGGAGGAGACCCGGTACGTGCCGCTGGCGCAGGACCTGATCGAGGAGGCCCTGCGGCGCGATCCGTCGCACTACCACGCGCGCGTCCTCAAGGCGTCGCTGCTGAACGTGCTGCACCGGTTCGAGGAGGCCCGCACGCTGGCCGAGGCGTTGATCGCCGAGCACCCGCGCCACGCCTTCACGCACGGCATCCTCGTGGATGCGCTCGTGGAGCTGGGCGCGTACGAGGCGGCCGTCGCCGCCTGCGACCGCATGCTGAGCCTGCGGCCCGGCCTGCCGTCCTATGCACGGGCGGCCTACCTGCGTGAGCTCCACGGCGACACCGAGGGCGCCATCGCGGCGATGACGCTCGCCGCCGACGCCGGCGTCGCGGGGAGCCGCCACCGGGCCTGGGCGCTCTACCAGCTCGGTCAGCTCTATCTGGGCTCGGGCGATGCGGAGGCCGCCGCGGCGCTCTTCGAGGGGATCCTGGAAGAGCGCCCGCACGACGCGTATGCCGTGGGTGGCCTCGGCCACGTCCGGCTGGTGGAGGGCGCGTACACAGACGCCATCGCGCTGCTGGAGGAGGCATACGACCTCGCCCCGAGCGCCGACTTCCTCGGGCTGCTCGCCGAGGCGTATGCCGCCGCCGGAGACGACGGCCGGCGCGCCGAGACGCTGGCCCGGATCCAGCAGGATTTCGTGGACGCCGAGGCCATGGGCGAGAACGTGCGGATGGAATACGCGGACTTCCTGGCGGACGAAGACACGATGCTGGAGGAGGCGCTGCGGCTCGCCCGCCTGGAGTACGAACGCCGCCCGAACCACCTGCACGCCCTCGAGACCTACGCCTGGGCGCTCTACAAGAACGGGCAGCCCGAGGCGGCCGCCCCGCACATCGAGCGGGCGCTGCGGCTCGGCACGGGCGACGCCATGGTGCTCTACCGCGCCGCCCTGATCCACCGCGCCGCCGGGCATGTGGACGCCGCCCGCACGCACCTCGAACGCGCCCTGGAGAACCACCTGCACGTCGAGAGCCCCACGACGGCTCGGGCCGCCCGCGCGGCGCTCGGCGGCCTCGCGGAGGCCTGATCGGCATCGGCAGGGGACCGGGCGCCCGGCGTGCTGCGAGGGGGAGGGCGGAATCCGTACCTTGCGTCTCCACCTTCCCTCGCCCGTTCGCCGCTGCACCATGCCCGAGACGCCCTTCACGCCCGCCCCCGTCAAGCCGGCCGTCCCCCCCGACCTGATCGAGCAGATCGACGTGCGCGTCGGCACCATCGAGCGCGTCGAGGACGTAGCGGGGGCGGACCGGCTCGTCCGGCTCGTCGTCTCCTTCGGGGATCATCGGCGGAGGATCGTGGCCGGTATCAAGCAGGAGCGAGCGGATCCGCGCGCGGTCGAGGGACGGCAGGCGCTCTTCGTGGTCAACCTCGCGCCGAAGACGATCCGCGGCGAAGTCTCCGAGGGGATGCTGTTCGACGTCGGGTACGCCGACGGCCTCACGCCGGTGCTGGCCGTGCCGGAGCGGCCCGTGCCGGACGGCGCCCGTGCCGGGTAGTCAGGCGGCCTGCCGCGTGGCCCG
>JAWWAN010000120.1:0-8516 GCA_033721675.1 Rhodothermales bacterium
GCCGCCGGTATGGAGGTCGAACTGGTCGCCGAGGTAGGCCATCGACATCACGGAGCACTCGATGTGCCAGCCCGGAAAGCCCCAGCCCCAGGGGCTGTACCACTGCATCAGATGGGCAGGGTCTTTCTTCCAGAGCGCGAAGTCGCGCGGGTCGCGCTTTTCAGGGTCGGTGACGAGCTCGCGCGCGCCCTCTTCGAGCTGGTCCGAGGCGACGTTGCCCGAGAGGCGTCCGTAGTCGGGGAAGCTCTCGACGGAGAAGTAGATGCCCTGGCTCGTCTCGTAGGCATGCCCCCGCGCGATGAGCGCCTCGACGGCGCGGATCTGCTCGGCGACGTGCTCGGTGGCGCGGGGGCGCACGTCCGGCTCGCGGAGGTTGAGGCGCTGCCAGTCGGCCAGGAGGACGCCGGTGTAGTAGCGGGCGAGGTCCCAGACGTTGGCGAAGTGCTCGCCCTCCTTGGACCGCAGGGCCTTCGCCATGCGGTCCTCGCCCCCGGCGTCGGCATAGTCGTCGTCGGTGAGGTGGCCGACGTCGGTGACGTTGGAGACGTAGGTGGTCTTCCAGCCGAGGGCGTGCGCGGCGCGCAGGATCAGATCCGCCGTGAGGAACGAGCGGAAGTTGCCGATGTGTGCGTACGAGTAGACCGTGGGGCCACACGCATAGAACCGCAGGTGCCCCGGTTCGAGCGTCTCGATGGGCTCGACGCGGCGGGTGAGGGTGTTGTAGAGCCGGAGGGTGGGGGCGGAGGCCATGCGGGCGCGGCGGATGCAGGGTGCGGGTCGGAGCGGCCCGTTATACCCGCCGCCGCCGTGCCGGTGCCCCGCGCCCCCAGCCTCACCCGCGCAGTCGGATCCGCTCGGGACGGGAGGTGCGCCGGCGGCCTCCGCCATGCCGTCTGCCTACCGACGGCCTCCTTACGCTGACTGTCCAGAACAAATGATTGGCCTGCAACGCTTAGTAAGGAACGAGCTGAGGTGTCACTTGAGAAGCGTCATCGTGCGGTGCTGGGTGGTGGATCCTGCCGTGAGACGGTAGAGATAGAGACCCTGGGGAAGGCGGGCGGCGTCGAAGCGCGCGCGGTGCAGGCCCGCCCCCCGGACCTCGTCCACGAGCACGTCGATGCGGCGGCCCAGCACATCGAAGACTTCGAGGCGTACCGGCCGGGGCGCGTCCAGCTCGAAGGCGAGGGTCGTCGCGGAGGTGAACGGGTTGGGGTGGTTGGCGAGGAGGCGAATGCCGCCGGGCAGGCCTTCGTCTTCGGTGGCGGTCGCCGCCGAGAAGCGCACGGTGAGGGTCGGCGGGGTGTTGGGCGCCTCGCGGCTGTCGAATCGCTTCGCGGTGTTGGTGGTGCTCTCGTTGCCACGCAAGAGCCATCCGAAGTTGGTCGTGGGGTCGTCCACCCAGCCCTGCACGTCGGCCACCATCTCGGCGGTGGAACCCCACGTGTAGGCGCCCACATTGTTGACCGCCGCCGTGGCGCTCGGGGCGGCCGCGAAGTCGCCGCCGGCGCTGTTCCAGAGCGTCGCGTCGAAGAAGGCGTGGAGCCAGGTGGCGTCGTCGGTCGTGGCGTCGGCGCCGCGCCCTTCGTTGTTGCTGGCATCAGAGGTGCCTTCTCCCCAGTCCCGCTCCACCCGGTGCAGCGTCACGTTGGTCTCGTCGGCGGAGGACCGGGACATGTTGATCGTCAGCTCGGCGCTCTCGATGGTGGCGCCGGTCGGGATGGCGGAAAAGTCGAAGGCGATGAGCGCCCGTCGGATGGCGCCGTTGCCGCCGGTGCCGACGCGCCCGGCGAACAGGTGCGTCCCGCTGCCGTTGCTCGTCGCGCCGTCGTTCGTTTCGTAGAGGGTGTTGTCCTTGCTCGGTTCGAGGACGACTTCCTCCTGGGCCAGCGCGGCCGGGGCGAGCGCGACCAGGAGAGCGAAGGTGAGAAGGAAGGCTGCGCTGTGCCGGTAGGTCATGGTGCCGTGGGTCGAGGTGAGAAGAGGCGTCGTCAGGAGCGGGAGGCGGCGCGGCACTTCGTCCGGCCTCCCGCTCCCCGTGGTGGTGTGTGTCTGACGCGGGCGCGCCGCTACATGGGCGGCCGTCCAGGGTCTACTTGACGAGCAGCATCGCGCGCGTCTGGGTCTGCCCGGCGGCCTCCAGCCGGTAGAGATAGATCCCTGAGGGCAGGCCTGCGGCGTCGAACGGGACGCGGTAGGTGCCCGCCCCGAGGGGGGCGTCGACGAGCGTCGCCACGCGCTGCCCGAGCGTGTTGAAGACCGTCAGGCGGGCATGTGCGCCCTCGGTGAGGGCGAATTCGAGGGTCGTCGCGGGGTTGAACGGATTCGGGTAGTTGGGCACGAGGCGGAACGCCTCCGGTACGGCCTCGTCCACGGGCTCGACGCCGGTGGCGAAGAGACTGCCGCCCTGGATCTGCCCCCGCACCTCGCCGGGCGCGAAGTCGACGGTATGGACGTTCAGGTAGAGGTCGCCCATGAGGTAGGCACCCATGAGGTCGTTCGTCAGCTCCTCGTCGTCGGTCGGTTGCCAGACGCCGGAGGCGGTCGCCCCGTCGAAGGCATCGGTGATGCCGCGCACGACGCCGCCGTTCTCGCCGAAGGGCGCCCGGTGGAAGTGGGCGGCCTGGAAGTCGCTGCTGAGGTCGTCCACGGTGGCGACGAAGCGGACGCCGGCGGGGCTGAGCGTGGTGCTGGCGGTGCCCTGGGCATCACTGTCTACGTCGTGCGTTTCCTGCTCGGGGGTCAGCTTCACGGCGGCGCCGAAGCCGCTGGTGGCATACACCTGCCCCCGGATCTCGCCAGGCATGTTGGCGGTGGTGTGGAGGTTCAGGTAGACGTCTCCGGTGAGCACCGCCGCCCGCTGGTCCGCGTCGATGTCGGCCCAGACGCCGGCGGCGGTCGTGCCGTCGAAGGCGTCGGTGATGCCATGCTCTACCCCGCCGGCCTCGCCCGCCGCGCCGGCATGGAAGTGGGCGCCGGTGAGCGGGCCGGAGAGCCCCTCGGCGGTGATGTGATAGACGAGGCCTTCGCCGGTGAGTGTCAGCGCGGCGGTGCCCGCGGGGCCGAGCAGATCGCCGAGCACGACGGGGCTGGTCTCCTGCTCGTCGCTGAGCGAGGCGCGCAGGTGGGCGCCGCTGCTGAGGTACACCTGCCCGCGGATCTCTCCGGGCGCGTTCGCGTCGGTGTGGATGTTCAGGTAGAGCCCGCCCGTCAGCAGGAGGGCGATCTGCTCGGGCGTGATGTCGTCCCAGACGCCCTCGGCCGTGGTACCGACGAAGGCATCCGTGATGGCGTGCTCGACGCCGCCGTTCTCGCCGATGCCGCCCGCATGGAAGTGCGCGCCGGTGATCGGCCCGGAGAGGCCCTCGACCGTGATGCGGTAATGCAGACCGTCGCGCTTGAAGAGAATCGCGGCGGTGCCGGTGGCGTCCGTGTCCACCGAGGGCGACTCCTGGGCGCCGGTGAGCGTGGCGGAGAGGTGCGTCCGGCCGTTCGTCGTCACCTGCCCTCGGATCTCGCCGGGGGCGTTCGCGTCGGTGTGGAGGTTCAGGTAGAGGTTGCCGGCCAGCAGCTCGGCCACCATCTCGGGCGGGACGTCGGGCCAGAGGCCGACGGCGGTGGTACCGTCGAAGGCATCGGTGATGGCGTGCACGACGCCGCCATTCGCCCCGGTCGGTGCGTTGTGGAAGTGGGCGCCGGTGATCGGCCCGGTCAGCCCGTCGGCGGTGATGCGATAGGCCAGCCCCTGCTCGGTGAGGGTTAGCGTGGCCGTGCCGGAGGCCTCGACGTCCACGGGCGGCACTTCCTGCCCGCCGTCGAGGGAGGCCGAGAAGCCGAAGCCGCTCGTCGGGAGCACCTGCCCGCGGATCTCGCCAGGTGCGTTCGCGTCGGTGTGGATGTTCAGGTAGAGCCCGCCCGTCAGCAGGAGGGCGATCTGCTCGTCGGTGGCGTCCGTCCACAGCCCGACGGCGGTGGTGCCGTCGAAGGCATCCGTGATGGCGTGCTCGACGCCGCCGTTCTCGCCGATGCCGCCCGCATGGAAGTGCGCGCCGGTGATCGGCCCGGAGAGGCCCTCGACCGTGATGTGATAGACTACGCCTGCATCGGTGGCGAGGACCGCGGCGGTGCCGGTGGCGTCCGTGTCCACCGAGGGCGACTCCTGGGCGCCGGTGAGCGTGGCGGAGAGCCCGGCACCTGCGCTCGGCACGACCTGCGCACGGATCTCGCCGGGCGCATTCGCATCGGTATGGATATTCAGGTAGAGATCGCCGGCCAGCAGCATGGCTTTCTGCTCGTCGGTGATGTCCGCCCAGGTCCCCTGGGCCGTGGTGCCGTCGAAGGCATCCGTGATGGCGTGCACGACGCCGCCGCTGACGCCGAGCGAACCGGCGTGGAAGTGGGCGCCGGTGATGGGCCCGGAGAGTCCTTCGACCGTGACGAAGTACCGCAGCCCGTCGTCGGTCAGCACGAGGGCCGCCGTCCCGGTGGCGTCGCTATCGACGGCGTGGGTCTCCTGCGCGGCGCTGAAGGTGCCCGTGAAGAAGGACTGTGCCTGGGCGCCGGGGGCGGCGAGCCAGCCGAGGAGCAGCAGCAGGGGGAAGTAGCCGAGTCGGTTCATCGAACGCCTCCTTGTTTAAACGAATATCCGGGGATGCGATGGGGCCTTGAGGATGGTGAACAGGGTACATCACCGCACGGACGGGCGGTACCGCAGCGCGCGTCTGCTACAAGAAAATTACGCCTGCGCGCCATACGGGCCGGTTTTGACGCGGCGGCTCCAATCCTCCAGTACCGTAACACCGCCGCGTCGTTGACTACCCGGGGCACTTATTCGTGCCCTCCGAGGACGGGCCGGGGCGGGGCCGTCTGCCCTCACGGCGGCCCCGCTCCGCCCGCGGTGGCCCGTGCGCGGGCCGGGTCACACGGCCTTCGTCTTCCAGGTGCCGCGCCGGAAGAGGGCGATGCTGACGAAGGCCACCACGGCCTGCGCAATCGCGATGCCCGTGAAGAGCCCGTCGGCGCCCATCCCGGCGGGGTGCGCGAGCAGGTAGGCGAGGGGCAGTTGCAGCAGCCAGTAGCAGACGAAGTTGATCCACGTCGGCGTCCGGGTGTCGCCGGCGCCGTTGAACGCCTGCACGATCACCATCCCGAAGGCGAACAGCACGTAGGTGTAGCTGACGATCCGCAGGCAGGCGGTGCCGAAGGCGACGGGGCCGGGGGCGTCGGTGAAGAGCCGGATCAGCGGCTCCGCATAGACCAGCATCCCCACAGCGACGAGCCCGAGGAAGACCATGTTGCTGAAGCTGCTGATCCACACGCTCCGCTCGGCGCGCTCCGGCTTCCTCGCGCCCAGGTTCTGGCCCACCAGCGTCGCCGCCGCCGCGCCCATGCCCCACGAGGGCAGCAGGGCGAAGACGAGGATGCGGATGGCGATCGTGTAGCCGGCCACGGCGTCGCTGCCGAAGTTCGCCACCAGCCGGTACATCACCATCCAGCTCGCCGTGCCGACGAGGTACTGCACCATGCCGGGCACGCCCACCTGCACCAGCCGCCGCATCGTGGCCGGGTCGAAGTGGAACTGCGCCCGCCCGAAGGGAACGCGCCCGCCGCCGCGCCGCAGCGCCCAGAACTGGTACGCCACGCCGAGCCCGCGCCCGATGGCCGTCGCCACGGCGGCGCCGGTGATTCCGAAAGCCGGGATCGGCCCGAGACCGAAGATCAGGATCGGGTCCAGGGCGATGTTGAGCAGGTTGGCCAGCCACAACGCCTTCATCGCCAGCACGGCATCGCCCGCACCGCGAAAGACGGCGTTGATCAGGAAGAGGAACAGGATGGTGGCGTTGCTCCCGAAGATGATGGCACAGTACGGCGCACCGATCTCGACGACGGCCTCCGAGGCCCCCATCAGCGCCAGCATCTCGGGCGCGAAGACGACGCCGAGCACGGCGATGGGCAGCGAAACCGCGCCGCCGGCCACGATCACCTGGAACGTCGCCACGCCGGCTTCCTCGGGCTCCTTCTCGCCGATGCGGCGGGCGACGACGGCCGTCGCCGCCATGCTCAGCCCCATCCCGACGGCCAGCACGAGGATCAGCATCGACTCGGTCAGGCCGACGGCGGCGACGGCTTCCGGCCCCAGGCGCCCGACGAAGAAGATGTCCACGACGCCGAAGACGGACTGCATCAGCATCTCCAGGATCATGGGGATGGCGAGCAGCGCCACGGCGCGGCCGAGGCCGCCGGTGGTGAAGTCCTGATGGGTGCCACGGAACGTGGCGCGCAATTCGGCCCAGAAGCCGGGCCGGGCCGCCACCTCGGTGGCGGTAGACGATTCGTAACGAGACATAGGGCTGGAGCACAGGAGGGAGAGGGCTCCACCGCAACCAGGCGCACCACGTCGTCAGGGCCTGGAGTCGTCCGTCACGGGACAGAAAAGAGGATCGCCACTGCGTGCGGACGGCTGCGGGGAGAGGGGCAGTGCGCAGCCGTCCGGGAGCCGGTCTACCGGCTCGGAACCGCTACGCCGCCGACGTGAAGTCGACGAGGCCGATAGGGTCCGTACGCATGATCATCGGGCGTTCCGAGTGAGAAAGGGTGCGGCGACAAGATACGGCGCACCTACGGCGTATGCAATCGTTCGTTGCACAGGCAACCTTCTCCGGTAGAACGGTCTCGTACGAGGAGCGCGGTGCGGAGCCCGCGAGGAACCGTGGAGGCCGTATCTTCGAGAGCCCCTGCCCGTCACGAACTCGCTGCCCTGGATGGAAGCCTCGCTCCCTACCGGCGTCTTCGCCGCCGCGCTCACGCCGCTCCGTGCGGATCTGGACATCGACCCCGCAGCGCTGGCTCGCCACCTGCTCGGCCTCCTCGAAGCCGGCTGCGACGGCCTCGCGCTCTTCGGGACGACGGGCGAGGCGACCACGTTCTCCATCGCCGAGCGGACGGCCGCGCTGGAGGCCGTCGCAGCCGCCGGGGTGCCGCTGCACCGGCTGCGGGTGGGGACCGGCGCGTGCGCCCTGCCCGACGCCGCCGCACTCACGCGGCATGCCGTAGCAGCGGGCGCCGGTGGGGTGCTCGTCCTGCCGCCCTTCTACTACAAAGGCGTCGAGGACGACGGCCTGTTCGCCTTCTTCGACGCCCTCATCCAGCGCGTGGGGGATGCCCGGCTGCGGATCTACCTCTACCACTTCCCCAAAATGAGCGGCGTGCCGATCTCGGCCGAGCTTGCGGAGCGCCTCGCCCGCCGCTACCCGTCCGTCCTCGCAGGGGTCAAAGACTCCAGCGGCGATCTGGCGCACACGGGCGCCCTGATCGAGCGCCTACCGGGCCTGCGTATCTTCGCTGGCACGGAGCGCCTGCTGCTCGACGCGCTGCGTGCCGGCGGGGCGGGGTGCATCTCGGCCACGGCCAATGTCACCGCGCCCCACGCGGCGGCCGTGCTGCGCGCCTGGCGCCGTGGCAGGGCGGAGGAGGCCGAGGCCCTCCAGCGTCATCTCTCCGCGTTGCGCCAGGCCCTCGAAGCGTTCCCGGTGATCCCGGCGCTCAAGCACCGTACCGGCCTAGGACCGGTACGCCCCCCGCTCACGTCCCTGCCGCCCGAGGTCACCTCGGCCCTCGATGCGCAGCTTCGCGCCCTGGCCGCTGCGCAAGAGGAGGGATGAACCGCGATTCGGGAAGATCCTGCGCGATCACGCCGCGCGCCCTGCCTCCACCGCTGCGTCGGCCTCGGCCAGCCGCTCGTGCGTCCCGATGTCGATCCAGAGGGCCTCGCCGACGTCGAACGGGACGATGCGGGCGCCCTCGCGGGCGAGGCGGAGGTACGTGGTGATGATCGAGAATTTCCCTTCTTCCTCCAGGTGGCCGAAGATGGCGGGGGAGAGGACCTGGACGCCGCAGAAGTCGAACCGCTGGACTTCGCCAGCGGCGTCCCGCGCGGTCTTCTCCTGGCCCTGGTACGCGTAGCCGAGCAGTCCGGCGTCGTCAAAGAGCAGATAGCGCTCCGTCTCGGGCGTGCGCACGGCGAGGGTGGCGAGGGCGCCGCCGGCGCGGTGGGCGGCGTAGAGCGCCGGCAGGTCGATCTCGGTCAGCACGTCCACGTTGTGCATCACGAAGGGGGCGTCCCGGCGGAAGAGCGGGGCCGCCTGCTTCAGCCCACCGCCCGTCTCCATCGGCCCGTCCGGCTCCTCGGAGATCTCGACCTCCACGCCGAAGTGGTCCCGCTCCTCCAGGAACGTCCGGATCATCTCCGGGTGGGGCGAGATGTTGATGACGAGGCGGTCCGCGCCGGCGTCGATGAGGCGGCGCGCGACGCGCTCCAGCATCGGGACGCCGCCGACCTCGACGAGGGCTTTGGGGACGTCGTGGGTGAGCGGGCGCAGGCGGGTGCCGAGGCCCGCCGCGAGGATCATGGCTTCCACGGGCGAGGGCGTGTAGGTGAGGGAGCGGCGACGGTGCGGATCCTATCGGGTGGTAGTGCCCTTTGTTTTCGGGCGCGGCCATTGTCACTACATCGTAGCAGC
>JAWWAN010000121.1:0-8498 GCA_033721675.1 Rhodothermales bacterium
AGCTCGTCCGAAACATCGTCTCGATGCCGCGCGTGGTGCCCAGCTCGGCCTTGTCGCCGTCCTTTGCTTTCTTGTTCTTCTTCTTCGCTTTCTTCTTCTCTTTCTTGCGCTCCTTGCGCAGCTCCTCGACGGCCACCACGACCTCGGCCAGTGGCTGGGGGATGGGCGTGGCATCGTCGGCGGACGGGGCAGCATCGCCGGAGGGCGCGGGGACCTCGCCGGGCGTCGGGGCGGCGGGAGATTTCGTATCGTGGGTCATGGTGATCGACCGGGATGATTCGGAGGGGTCCGCCGCGTAACGAGCTTGCCGCGGGCCGAACCGGGGGTTCGAGCCTTCGTAGCATACGCATCCGGCGGGCCGTTTCTCCCCGCCAACCGCAGGGTCCGGCATCGGTTCGCGCGGGATCCAAAATATCACAGGGGGCGGGGGGCTGCGGAGCCGGCGCCCGCCCCGTGCTCTTTCACTCACCACCCGCACCCGTATGCTGCGTCTGCTTTCGGCCGTCTCGCTGCTGCTGGCCCTGGCCCTGCCGGCCCTCGTCGGAGGGCAGTGTGCCGGGCAGGCGCCGCCGGCGGACTCCACGAGCCTGGCCCCGCCCTACGCCTTCGCCCGGCCCGACGCCGTGTTCCGCCTGCCAAACCGGCTCCGCGAGATCTCCGGCCTCACGCTGCTCGACGACGGTCACCTCGGCGCCGTCGAGGACGAGCGGGACCGGCTCTACGTGATCGACCTGGAGACCGGCCACGTCGTCCGCAACGAGGAGTTCTACAAGAACGGCGACTACGAGGGCGTCGAGCGCGTCGACGGCCGCGTCTTCGTCCTCCGCAGCGACGGCACCCTCTTCGAGATCGAAGACTGGCAGGCCGACGAGTATGACGCCACCGAGCACGAGACGCCGCTGGGCCGCGCCAACGACACCGAGGGGCTGGCCTACGACGCCGCCAACAACCGGCTCCTCATCGCCTGCAAGGAGAGCCCCGGCCGCGGCCTCGACGGCGTCAAGGCCATCTACGCCTTCGACCTCGCGACCAACACCCTCGGCGCGGACCCGGTCTACACGATCCCCACGGCCCGCTTCACCGCCGAGGCCGGCTCGGACCACCCCGTCAACGACAAGATCCGCGGCATCGCCCGGCCCGTGTGGGACCTGAGCGGGTTCAAGCCCTCGGCGCTCGCCCTCCACCCCCTCACGGGCCATCTGTACGTGCTCTCCTCCGTCCGGCAGGCCGTCGTCGTGCTGGACCCGGCGGACGGCCGCGTGCTGGACGTGTGGCCCCTGCCGGAACAACCCTACGAGCAGCCGGAGGGCCTCGCCTTCCTGCCCGACGGAGACCTCTTCATCTCCACCGAGGGCCGCGGTGAACGTGCCGCCCTCATCCGCCTCAACTACCGCCCGCAGGACGGCACGGCGAACTGACCGTGCCGGGGCCTGCTCCCCACGCACCGATCCCTTCTCGATGCCTGCCTGCCCCCCCCGCGCCCTGGCGCTCGGCGCCCTGCCGCTGCTCTTGCTACTCGCGGCCTGCACGGCCACGCACCCCTACATCGCACGCACCACCGAGACGGACCCGGACCCGCCGGAGACACCGCGCGCGTTCCGCGTCTTCCTCCTCGGCGACGCCGGCGCCGCCGGTACGGATGCCCCCGTGCTGCGCCTGCTCCGGCGCCAGCTGGACGCCGCCGGCGAGGACGCCGCCGTCGTGTTCCTGGGCGACAACCTCTACGGCGGCGCGCTGCCCGACTCCGGCGCCGCCGGCCGGGCGGCTGCCGAGGCCCGCCTGCGCCCCCTCCTCGACGCCGTCGCGGGCTTCGCGGGCGAGGTCGTGTTTCTACCCGGAGAGCGCGACTGGCGCGACGGCCCGGAGGGCGTGCGCCGCCAACAGGCCTTCATCGAAGCCGTCCTCGGGCGGGACGACGTGTTCCTCCCCGGCGGCGCCCTGCCCGGCCCCGTCGAGGTCAAGCTCACCGACGACTTCCGCCTCGTCGCCCTCGACACCGCGTGGTGGCTCACCGACGGCGCCCGCCCCTACGGCGACGTCGGTGACTACGAGGTCGAGGAGCCGGCCGACGTGCTGCTGGCCCTCGACGACCTGCTGCGCCGCCGCGACGACGAGACCGTGCTCGTGGTGGGCCACCACCTGGTGCGCTCCGAGGGCGTGCGCGGCGGCCGGTTCCCCCTGCGCACCCACCTCTTCCCCCTCACCGAGGCGGCGCCGTGGCTCTACGTGCCCCTGCCCGCCGTCGGCTCGCTCTACCCGCTCCTGACGCGCTTCGCCGGGCGCTCCCCGCAGGACCTGGCCCACCCGCGCTACCGGGTGCTGCGCGAGGCGCTGCTGCAGACCTTCACCGTGCACGAGCGCCTGATCTATGCCTCCGCGCACGAGCAGAACCTCCAGTTTCGCAACGCCGATGCGCTGGAGGATCCGGCCCGGCTGCTCGTCAGCGGCAGTGCAGGCACGACCGCGCCGGTGCTGCGCGGCGGCGACAACGCCTTCGCCTATGCCGGCCTCGGCCTCGCCGTGCTCGACTTCTTCGAGGACGGCACCCTCGACCTGACCTTCCTGCGGCCCGGCGACGGCGGCCGCGCCGAGGTGCTGCTGCACACCCGCGCCTTTGGCCCCTCGCGCGACCTGATCGACCCGCAGGCGCCGCCCGCCACTGCCGGTGCCCTGCCCACCTACGCAGGCGAGACGGTCACCCGCGCCGTCAACCCCGCTTACGACGCCGGGGCGCTCCACCGCTTCTTCCTCGGCCACGAGCACCGCGATGCGTGGGCCACGCCCGTCACGGTGCCCGTGCTCGACCTCGGCACCTTCGCCGGCGGACTCACGCTCGACAAGCGGGGCGGCGGCCAGCAGACGCTCTCGCTCCGCTTCGAGAACCCGGAGGGCTACGAGTACGTCGTCCGCTCCATCGACAAAGACCCCTCCCGCACCGTCCCGGTGAACCTCCAGGGGACCGTCGCCACGGACATCATCCAGGACCAGATCGCTTCGATCCACCCCTTCGGCGCCTTCATCATCCCGCCGCTGGCCGGCGCCGCGGGCCTCTACCACACCAACCCCCGCCTCGTCTACGTGCCGGACGACCCCCGCCTGGGCCGCTACCGGGACGCCTTCGGCGACCAGATCATGATGATCGAGGAGCGGCCCGACGACGACATGAGCGCCTTCCCCAGCTTCGGCGGCTCGGACGAGGTCATCTCCGCAGGCAGCCTCTACGACGAGGTCAACGGCGACAACGACCACCGCGTCGACCAGCCCTTCTTCCTCCGCAACCGCCTCTTTGACCTGCTCCTCTCCGACTGGGACCGCCACCGCGACCAGTGGCGCTGGGCCGCCTTCGAGCCCTTCGAACTCGACTCCACGCTCGAAGGCGATGCGCGCACCCAGGGCAAGATCTACCGCGCCATCCCGCGCGACCGCGACTTCGCCTTCAACCGGCTGGACGGCGTCTTCCCCTCCCTCGCCGGCTACTTCGACCCCAAGTTTCAGGACTTCCGCGAGAGCTACGGCCTGCTGCGCGGGCTCACCAACAACGGCCTCGAACAGGACCGGCGCTTCCTCAACGCCATGACGCGCGAGGACTTCGTGGCCACCGCGCGCGACCTCCAGGCCCGCCTGAGCGATGCCGTCATCGACTCGGCCCTGGCCCGGTGGCCCGAGCCCATCCAGGACCTCGACGCCGCCGAGTTCCGCCATCTCCTCCGCGTGCGGCGCGACCAGCTGCCCGAGGTGGCGGAGGACTTCTACGAGCTGCTGGCCGGCGTGGTGGACGTCGTCGGGTCCAACAAGCACGAGCGCTTCGAGGTGACCCGCCTGGACGACCGCACCACGGAGGTCGTGGTCTACAAGACCTCGAAAGAAGGCGACGTGCGCAAGGAGATCTACCGGCGCACGTTCTTCCACGACGAGACGCGCGAGGTGCGGCTCTACGGCCTCGCGGGGAACGACGCCTTCGTCGTCACCGGCGAGGCGCAGCGTGGGCTCCGCGTCCGCGCCGTCGGCGGGCCGGGCGAAGATACGTTCGTGGACCGCTCGCGGGTGGGCGGCCCGCGCGCGATGACCCGCTTCTACGACACCCGCACCGGCACCGACGTCGAGGCCGGCCCCGAAACGCGCGTGCGCCGCTCCGACGCCGACCCGGCCGTCAACCGCTACGACCCCGGCGGTTTCGCGTATGACGTCCGGCGCCCCGTGGCCTTCTTCGGCTACAACGAAGATGACGGCGTCTTCCTCGGCGGCGGCGTCACGCTCGTCGATTACGGCTTCCGGAAGCAGCCCTACGCCGCGCTGCACACCGTCAAGGCCAACCTCGCGGCCCGCACGCTCGCTGCGAACGCCATCTACGAAGGGCACTACGTGAAGCTGCTCGACCCGTGGGACGTGACCCTGCTGGCCGAGTACCGCGCCCCCTCCACCATCCGCAACTTCTACGGGCTGGGCAACGAGACCGAAGACACCGACCGCGACGCCGAGTTCTTCCAGGCCCGGTTGACGCAGGCCACGCTCGCGCCCGGTGTCCTGCGCGCCACGCCCGGCGGCGCGGGCGTCCGCTTCGGCCCCCGCCTGCAGATCACCGACGTGCGGGAGGAGGACGACCGCTTCATCGGGCAGCCCCAGGCCGGCATCTCCCCCAATACGTTCGATACCCAGGTCTTCGCCAGCCTCGACGCCGCCTTCGACGTCGACCTGGTGGACGATGCGATCAACCCCAGGCAGGGCTTCCGATGGACGGCGGGCGGCTCGCTCAACGTAGGTGTGCTCCACGCCTCCGACACCTTCGGCCGCCTCGGGACCGACTTCACCTTCTATCTGTCGCCCTTCTACCGGCCCCAGCTCACGCTTGCCGCTCGCGCCGGGGTTGCGCACAACGTGGGCGACTTCCCGTTCTACGAGGCCAACACGCTCGGCGGCAAGAACAACCTGCGCGGCTACCGCTCCACCCGCTTCGCCGGCCGGACGAGCGTCTACCAGAACGCCGAGGCGCGCCTGGAACTCTTCACCTACTCGACCTACCTCGCCATCGGCCGGGCCGGTGTGCTGGCCTTCCTGGACAACGGCCGCGTCTTCATCGAGGACGACCCCTCCGCGCCCGGCGGCACCTCCAGCCGCTGGCACCAGGGCTACGGCGGCGGGCTGTGGACCGAAGTGTTCGACCTCTTCGTCCTCACCGGCACCGCCGGCTTCTCCGAGGACGGCACCCACCTCACCGTCGGCCTCGGCTTCCAGTACTGAGCCGGGGATCAGCGCCGCAGGTAGGCGTCCGTGCCGTCGAGCCAGTCCTGGCGGGGTGGGCTGAACACATCGACGTCGAGCGTGTCTTCGAGCGCCTCGGCTTTGTGCGGGACGTTCGAGGGGATGTGGAGCACCTCGCCCGCGCGCACGGTCACCTCCTCCCCATCTTCGGCGCCGATCCAGAACTTGAGCGCCCCTTCGAGGACGTAGGTGATCTGCTCGTTCTCGTGCTGGTGCAGCGGCACGATGCAGCCCTTCTTCAGATAGACGTGGGCGAGCATCATGCGTTCGCCGGTGATGAGGCGGCGGCTCAGGAGGGGCGTCAGCTCCTCCATCGGCATGTCGTCCCATCGGTGGAGGGTGGTGGCGCTGATCGATTCGGCCATGGGGATCCGTCGGTTGGCAGGCGTGAGGGTTAGAAACGCGAAGGGTGTCCTAGATCGCCACGCTGAGGGCCAGGCGGAGGGCGCGGCCGGCGGCCGGATAGAGATAGACCACCTCCGCGCCCGAAGGATCGGGGAAGCCCGTCGTGCTGTACTCGGCGTCGAAGAGGTTGAAGGCTTCGAGGCCGAGCGTCAGCGGCGCGAAGCGGTACGAGACGCGCGCATCGACCGTGGTGTAGCCCGGCAGGCGGATCGTGTTGGCGTCGTCGAGGACGATGCGCTGCGCCGAGCGGAGCGTGACGGCCCCGCCGACGCCCGAGCGGTGCCGGGCGCTCAGCCCCGCCGAGACGAAGTCGCGCGGGATCGCCTTCACGTAGTTGCCCTCATTCGGCCCGTTCTCGGCCGTCACGTTCTGGAGCGTGTAGTTGCCGAAGGCCGTGACGCCCTCGCCCAGGTAGAGCGTCAGCCCGGCCTCCACGCCCCGGTGGCGGCTCTCGGCGATGTTGACCGTGCGGAATTCCTCGAACGAGAAGTCCAGCTCGTCCTCCATGTCGATCTGGTAGACGGCCACGCTCAGCTCGGCGGCGAGGCGCGGGGCGATCTCGGCGCGGTGGTAGAAGCCGGCTTCCAGGTGGACTCCGGTCTGGGGCACCAGCTCGGCGTTCGAGATGGTGACGGCGAAGGGGGGGAACGGCACGGGGAACGTGCGGCGGTCGAAGAGCTGATCCAGCGTCGGCGCCTTGAAGGAACGGCCCACGTTCGCGTAGACGTGGCCGGCATGGCGGGCGGTCTGCACGTAGCGCAGGTTGGCGCCGGCCTTCGGGCTGAAGGCGCTGTGCGTGGCCGTGGTCTCTTCGCCGCCGGCTTCCGGCTCGAAGGCGTCGCGGAGCGCGTCCAGGCGGGCGCCGAGCGAGAGGCGCAGGCGCGGGGTGGGCTGGAGGTCGAGCTGGGCGAAGGCGGCCCCGGCCCGGCGCGTGGCCGTCCCCTCAGCGTCCAGAGGGCCGCGCGTGCCAGTGGCCTGCTGATAGTCCTCCTGCCCGCCCGTGACGAACTGGAAGTAGCGGCTGTCGAGCGCGCCCGTGGAGGCGTCGACGCCGGCCACGAGACGCCCGGAGAGCGGCAGCCCGCCCACGGTCATCTGCGCGGTGCCCAGCAGCCGGCGGGCGTCGAGGACGCGGTTCTTGGTGTCGGCGAAGTCGGGGCTGAGGGGGATGGTGCGGATGGCGTCGGCATGCCGCAGCTCGCCCGTGAGCGCGCCCTCCACGGCCACCCGCTCGCCGAGCGCGGCGGTGCCGTCGAGGGCGAGGCGGTGCGTCCGCTCCTCGGCTTCGTCGAACCGGAAGAATGGCGAGGTGACGGTGGGGTCGTCTTCGGCGACGGCGGCGCGGAGCGGGCCGGGCTCGTCGGCCATGCTCACGTGGTGGCGGGTGGAGAGGGTGAGCGTCCGCGCGCCGTCGAGCAGGGCCACCGAGGCGCCGACGTTGGCGAAGACACGTTCGGCATGGTCGCGGAAGCCGTCGGTGCGCTGGGCGTCCGCGTAGGCCGTGGCGCGGCGCCCCCCCAGGCGCCCCTGCGCCGAGGCGGCTCCGCTGAAGGCGCCGTAGCTGCCGCCCGCGAGCCGCAGGCGGCCCCCCGGCGCTCCGCTCCGGTCTGTGACGAGGTTGATGACGCCCCCGATGGCGGCATCCCCGTACAGGGACGACGCCCCGCCGCGCAACACCTCGACGGCTTCGACGCCCACCATCGGCAGCTCCGTCCAGCCCACCAGGCCGGAGGCGAGGTCGTTGACGGGCCGGCCGTCGAGGAGGACGACCACGTACTCGGCCTCTCCGCCGCCATAGAAGCCACGCACGGAGGCCTGCGGGGCGTACCCCAGGCCGTCGAGGCGGAGGAACGCGAAGCCCGGCGTCTGCTCCAGCACATCCGCCAGCGTGCGGGCCGGGCGTTGCTCTAGAACCTCGCCGCGCAACACCGAGACGGCCGCCGTCGAGGAGGCGAGGCGGCCGGCGGCGCGATCCGCCGTCACGACGACGGCATCCAGCTCATAGACGCGCGTGGTGTCCAGCCGGGCGGGCTGCTGCGCCGCCGCCGTAGCAGCGAACGCGAGGGGGATCACGACCAGTAGAATGGCGGGGCGAAGCATGGCACATCGGGCAAGGGAGAAGGGCAGGTGCCCGGTTGAAAGCTGCTACCCCACCCAATCGTTCCGCCCGCATGCCGGAATGCCTGCGCGCCCACCGGGCTACCCCGGGAAGACGACCACACCCCGCGCGAGGCGCCCGGCGTCGAGGTCCGCGTAGGCGTCGTTGAGCGCGTCGAGCGGGTAGGTGCGCGTGACGAGGCGATCCAGCGGTAACCGTCCGCCGAGGTAGAGCGCGGAGAGCCGGGGAAAGTCGCGCGCGGGCACGGCGCTGCCGTAGTAGCACCCGGCGACGGTCTTCTCCTGCCGGACCAGCACCGCGCCGGGCAGGTTGGTGCGGCTCCCCATCGGGGCGAGGCCCGCGAGCACGACGGTCCCGCCGGGCCGGGCCGCCTCCAGACACTGCTCCTGCACGGCCGGCACGCCCGTCGTGTCGATGACGAGGTCGGCGCCGCGCCCCTGCGTATGCTGGCGGATGGCCTCGAGTGCGTCGCCGTCGTTGACGAAGAACGCCGTCGCGCCGAGCGCCCGCGCCTCGGCCTCGTGGTCCGTCACCCGGTCCAGGGCGAGGATCGGGCCGGCCCCGGCCAGCGCGGCGCCCGCGATCGCACTGAGCCCGACGCCCCCCGCACCGAAGACGGCGACGCTCTGGCCCGGGCGGACGCGGCCGGTGTGCCACGCGGCGCCCACCCCCGTCGTCACCGCGCACCCGATGAGCGCCCCGACGGCCGGCGGCA